>JALYST010000059.1 GCA_030854665.1 Actinomycetota bacterium | reverse complement strand
CGGCTGCCTCGCCGTCGAGCTCTAGCCCGTGGTTCCCCACATAGACGAGCTCGGCGATACCCACGATCCGTTGCGCGTCTGCGCCGGCACGACCCGAGATGCATGCGACCAGCGCGTAGCGCTCGTTCAGGCGACGCAGCTCCTCTCGCGTCTCGTCCGGGACGCGGGCATCCTCCGGCCTCGGAACGATCGGGGCGAGCACGCCGTCGACGTCGAGGAAGAGTGCCGCCCTCGCCGGATCCTCGGCGAGTCGGGCCAGCAGATCCACACTGCAAGAATACGCGCGTGCGACTCGTCCTCATCGGCCTCGTTGCGGGGTTCTTCAGCGCACTGTTCGGAGTCGGAGGCGGCATCGTCATCGTGCCGCTGTTGCTCCTGTTCTGTGGGTGGGAGACACGCTCGGCCACGGCAACGTCGCTCGCGGCGATCGGGATCACTGCGGTCTCGGGCGTCATCGCGTACGCGATTCACGGAGACGTGAATGTGGGCTACGCAGCACTCGTCGGGTTGCCTGCTGCCGTTTCGGTTGCCGGCGCCACAGCGCTACAGCAGCGCTTGCGCACCCGCACGATCGAACTCCTATTCGCCGGCTTCATCTTTGCCGTCGCCGTGTGGCTCTTCGTGAAATGACATACGTGCTCGCAATCGTTTTGGGCCTCGTCGCTGGCGTGCTCGCCGGCATGTTCGGCATCGGGGGCGGGATCCTGTTCGTTGCGACGCTGGTCGCGCTCGGGCTCGATCAGCACGAGGCGATCGGAACATCTCTGCTCGCCATCGTTCCGACCGTGCTCGTTGGCACCTGGCGGCAGTCGCGCTACGGCAACGTCCGCTGGCGCGCAGCCGCAGTCCTCGGAGTGGCGGCTGCTGTCTCAGCACAGGCCGGTGTCGCCCTTGCCGAGGCGCTACCCGCGACGACGTTGCGGCGTCTATTCGCAGGTCTCCTCGTCCTGGTTGCCACGCAGATCGCGTGGCGTGCGCGCCGCGCCGAGTCCTGACCTATCCTGTGCGAATGGCGGACCACGAAGAGATCTGGCTTCCGCTCGTCGACGAGCCGGTCGGCGATATCGTCGCGCAGCTCCAGGCCGAGGATCCGGAAATCGACCGTCTCGTTGGTTCGCCGCATCGAGTCCTCGCGTTCCGCACCTTCGCGTACATCCGCGTCGGTATCCTGCTCGGGGAGCTGCTCTTCGAGCAGGAGCTCGCGGCTGAGGATGCCGACGAGAACTGGGTAGAAGCGCTGCTCCGCGACCCGAAGCATCACGATGCGCTGCACCGCGAGGTCCGGGCAGTCGCGGAGGAGATCGCCGCCGACCCGAAGTACGCGGACGACGAGCCGCTCGGCCCGGACGAGGACACCCGGGCCCGCTTCCGGGAGTTCGCCCGGAATCAGCTTCCCAGCGACTGAGCTTCCACGTCTCCCTGGAGGGGCTGTAGGGCCGCCGGCCGAGGAGGCTGCATAATGGGGTGCTCGTGAAGCGAGCGTCTGTCGGCCTCCTCGCCGCCCTGTTGCTGCTGACTGCTGCGGCCGCCGATGCGGGCTGGCAGCAGAGTCGGGCCTCGGGGGCCACCGCGCGGGCCTACGCGATCCGCGTCGTCGTTCCGGACCAGCCGGGAGCGGAGACTCCGACCGTCTCCGCGCCGGAGGACTCCGTCGTCTTCAGCGGCGGCTTCGACTACAACAAGCTCGTCACGACCGGCTCGGCGAACGCGAGCGCGTCTGCGGTCGCAGGCTCTTCCGCGAACGCAACCGCATCCGCGGAGGTCAACAACCTGAGCTTGTTCGGTGGTGAGATCGCGGCCTCGAGCGTCATCGCGCAGGCCCACGCGGAAGCCCGCGCCGGCGCTGCGAAGGGGGACATCTCCGGATCGGCGGTAACAGGCCTCATCGCGCTCGGCCAGCCCGTGACAGGAAGCTCGGCGCAGCTCGCCGACTGGGGCTCGCTCACCACCGTAGCCGGAGGCGCCACCGGTTCTCCGGCGACCGGCTACCGCGGGAGCGTGACGGCGCTCGAGGTCAGACTCACTGCGGAGCATGGGGGCCTGCCTGCCGGAACGACGGTCCTGGTCGGCTATGCGGAAGTTGCGGCACAGGCTGCGCCGCCCGAGCCGCCCGTCCAGGTGCCTCGCCCGCCGAAGGTCAAGTCCGGATCGAAGTCCGGGAAGGCGCCGGAGCCCACCGGGTTCCCGCCCATCCGCCAGCCGCCGAACATCACGCCGAGGCTCACTGCAGGCGGCTATGTGTTCCCTGTTTACGGCCCGTCGTCGTTTGTGGACACGTTCGGAGCGCCGCGCGGCGACATCTCGAGCGGGTGGCACCACGGGGGGGACATCTTCGCGCCGCTCGGAGCGCCGCTGCTGGCGGTTGCGTCCGGAACTGTCTTCTCCGTGGGGTGGAACAAGGTCGGAGGAAATCGGCTATGGCTACGTGACGGCCAGGGCAACCTCTTCTACTACGCGCACCTCTCTGCGTTCTCGCCGCTCGCGGTGAATGGCAACAAGGTGAACGCGGGCGACGTCGTCGGCTTCGTCGGCAACACCGGCGACGCACAGGGCACGCCGTTTCACGTGCACTTCGAGGTCCATCCCGTCGGCCTGCTCGGGCTCGGCTACGACGGCGCCGTCAACCCGACCTCGTACCTCCTCGCCTGGAAGCATCTCCAAGACGTCAGCTTCGCCGGAGGCGATGCTTGGGCCCCGTTGCAGTCAAGCGGGAACGCGCCGAAGCCCGGGGCGATCCTTCTGACCGCGACCGACATCTCGATCGCGGACGGGCTCGTCCCGGGCTCGCTGCAGCGCGCGATCAGACCTCTGATCGTGAGGCCCGACAACTTCAGCTCGAAGAAGCCGAAGAAGTAGCTCGAACTAATTCGAGCTCGAGCCGGACCCGGCGCCCGAGTTTCCACCCTGGTAGGTGAACTCGTCACTCGGCCCGAACACTCGGTCGGACAGCCACTTGCGCGTCTGCGACCCGGAGACGGGGTTGAACAGGATGCCGAGCGCAATTCCCGTTAGGAGCAGCATCCCGTTGCGTGCGCCGTGATCCTTCTTGCCCTGCACGCGGTCGGCTGCCTGGCGGAGCTCGTCGAGCGCCTCGCGCAGGTGGTCCTGGATGTCCTTGTCGGTGGCAACGCGCGTGGCGACCGGAATCGCTCCACGTCCGCCGATCAACTCGTTGTAGACCACGCGCGCAGATTCGTAGGCGTTGCGCACGTTATCGCGCAAATCTTCGTCTTTGAACGCGCGCTCGATGTAAGGCCTCGCACCGCCGGCCCGGTCCATTACCTTGTCTCTTGTCTTGGCCATGCTCCCTGTGTCCTTTCGCTCGTTTGCCAGCTCTTGCGTACCCGTGTGTAATCGACGCAAACAAGCCGTTCTCTGGCTCACTCTACTGGTCGTTTCAGGATGCGGGGCCGGCCCAGCGCAGAAGGGGCACACCGTCCGCGGTGCGGCCTTCACCTTCGTGGCACCAGCCGACTGGAGGGTCTCGCGGAAAGGCCGTGAGGTTCAGGCCGCCGAGGGCACGCAGCTGATCTCGGTGACGCGGTTCCCGCTGCTCCGACGGTTCAAGCCTGCGCTGTGGGACAAGGTCGTTCCGGAGCTCGATCGGGCGGCCAGCGCGCTGGCGGTGCAGCAGCAAGGCACCGTGACCAACCCTCAGACCGTGACAGTCGCCCGCCAGAGAGCTCGGAGCTACGACGTCGCATACACCGGCGAGGGCAAGCAGCTCGTCGAACGGATCGCGTTCGTCCTGCGCGGGAAGACCGAGTACCTGCTGCTCTGTCGCTACGAGCTCGGCGGCAGGACGGAGGCCTGTGACGGCTTGCTGACGTCCTTCAGGCTTGCCGCGGCCTGACGGTCGCGGACTGGTGACGGCTTGGAGTCCGTCGCGCCCTTGGCGTCGAAAGCGGCGTCGAAGACCTGGTCGATCGTGTCCACGAGGACGAACTCCATTTGCTCCTTCGTTTCCTTGGGCAGCTCTTCGAGGTCGGGCTCGTTGTCCCGCGGCATGATGATGCGCTTCAATCCAGCGCGTTGCGCCGCGAGCGCCTTTTCGCGGATGCCCCCGATCGGGAGCACTTGCCCGGTCAGCGTGATCTCGCCGGTCATGCCGACGTCCTCCGAGACCGGCTGGTCGCGCACGAGCGATGCGATCGCCGTCGCCATCGTGATTCCGGCCGACGGCCCGTCCTTCGGCACGGCACCCGCCGGAACGTGCAGGTGGATGTCGTGCTCGCGGAACCAGTCCGGTTCGAGGCCGAGCTTTTCCGCGTGCGCGCGAACCCACGAAAGCGCAGCCTGCGCGGACTCCTGCATTACGTCACCGAGCTGTCCTGTGATCGTCAGCCGCCCTTTGCCGGGGTAGGCCGTCGCCTCGAAAAAGAGGATGTCGCCGCCGACCGCGGTGAAAGCCAGGCCCGTTGCGACGCCCGGTTCGGACGTGCGCTTGCGGACTTCGCCCTCGTAGCGGCGCGGTCCGAGTGCAGCGCGAACGCGCTTCTCGTCGATCCGCAGCTTCTTCGCACGCCGCTTGCCCTCCGCGACCTGCCGGGCGGCCTTGCGCAGCACGTCTGCGAGCCGGCGTTCGAGGTTGCGCACGCCCGCTTCGCGCGTGTACGCGCGGATGATCAACCGCAGCGCCTTGTCGGCGATGGTGACCTGGCCGCCGCCGAGCCCGTGGGCCTCGACCTGCTTCGGCACCAGGTAACGCTTGGCGATGCCGAACTTCTCGTCCTCCGTGTAACCCGACAGCTGGATGACGTCCATGCGGTCGAGCAGCGGGGCGGGGATGGTGTCCAACGTGTTCGCTGTGCAGATGAAGAGCGTCTTCGAGAGATCGAACGGCAGATCGAGGTAGTGGTCGCGGAAGGTCTTGTTCTGCTCTGGATCGAGGACCTCGAGCATCGCGCTGGCGGGATCGCCCCGGAAGTCGGCGCCCATCTTGTCGATCTCGTCGATCAGCATCACGGGGTTCATCGACTCGGCGTCGCGCAGATGACGGATGATCGTCCCCGGCATCGCGCCGATGTACGTGCGGCGATGGCCGCGGATCTCCGCCTCGTCGCGCACACCGCCGACCGACAGTCGGGCGAACTTGCGACCGAGTGCGCGCGAGATCGACTGGCCGAGCGACGTCTTACCGACGCCGGGCGGCCCGACGAAGCAGAGGATCGGGCCCGAGGTGTCGTTCTTGAGCTTCGAGACGGCGAGGTGCTCGAGAATCCGCTCCTTCACCT
Source organism: Actinomycetota bacterium (assembly GCA_030854665.1). Taxonomy (GTDB): domain Bacteria; phylum Actinomycetota; class Thermoleophilia; order Gaiellales; family Gaiellaceae; genus 3-1-20CM-4-69-9. The sequence continues at coordinate 10,055 of JALYST010000059.1, read as the reverse complement.
TTTCGAGGTCGAAGTGGTCCTCGTCCAGCACCTGCTTCGCGTTGTCCAGGTCGAGGTTGTCCTCCGTCGTCTTGTGCCACGGCAGCGACGCGATCCAGTCGATGTACGTCCGGATGACTCCGTACTCGGCTGCGGCAGTGGGCAGCTTCTCCAGCCGGGCGAGCTCACGGTCGACCACCTTGCGGACGTCCTCCGGGAGCTCCATCGACTCGAAGGTCGAGCGCAACTCGGCAATCTCCGCCGCCTCGGGATCGTTCTCGCCGAGCTCGTCCTGGATCGCCTTGAGCTGCTGCCGCAGGAAGAACTCGCGCTGTCCCTTCTCCATCTCTTCCTGGACCTGCGATTGGATCTTCGACCCGAGCTCGAAGACCTCGAGCTCGCGGTTGAGGACGGACGAGATGTCTCGCAGCCGCGCCTCGATGTCGGTGAGCTCCAGCAGCCGCTGCTTCTCCTCCGTTTTGAGCCGCAGCGTGGAGGCGACCAGGTTGCAGAGCGCGCTCGGGTCGTCGACGTTCGCAGCGGCGATCTGCAATTCCTCAGGGAGGTACGGAACGAGGCCGATGACGCGGCCGAACAGATTCTGGACGTTCCTCGTCAACGCCTCGACCTCGGGCGTCTCCGTGAGCTCGTCCGGCAACTCGGTGAACTCGCCGACGAGGTACGGGTCGTCCTGCACGTGGCGGTCGAGCTTGATGCGCTGCACCCCCTGGACGAGGATCCTCAGCGTCCCGTCCGGGACCTTGATCATCTTGTGGATCACGGCGGCCGTGCCGACCTCATAGAGGTCGTCCCACCCCGGCTGCTCGGCCTCCGGGGTCTTAACCGTGACGAGTGCAAGCACCCGGTCACCTGAGACGACGTTTTCGACCAGTTTGATCGAGCGCTCCTGGCCGATGGCGAGCGGGGTCACCGACTCGGGAAAGACGACCGTGTCCTTCAGCGGTAGAACAGGCAGGGTCGCCGGGAACGTCAGCTCCTCCGTCGGCTCCTGGACTAGCGTGTCGCTCATTGCTTCGCTCATAGGCCGACCTGTGGCCTATGAGCGGTGAGGCGAGCGACGGTCATAACGACGTCACCACGATCGAGATGCGCTCGGCCGGCGCCGGCTTCGGGGCAATCGGCAGCTTGATGGTGAGAAATCCGCGCTCGTATGTCGCGGTCGCCTGTTCCGGATCGACGTCCATGGCCAGCGTCACCTGACGCTGAAACGGGCCGTACTCGATCTCGAGCTGCTGGTATTGCCCGCAATCCTTGGGACGCTGCCGCGCACCGGCGATGAGGAGCGCCTGCGGCGACGCGACCACCTTGACCTCGCTCGGGTCGACTCCCGGGAGCTCGACGACGACAGTGAGAGAGGCCGGGCCCTCGGTCCGGTAGACGTCGACCTCCGGCCGATAGCCCCGGCGCATGCCGCGCGAGAAGGGAAAAACCTCCCAGAGATCGGCGAAGAGCTGCTCGATCTCCTCGGCAGCGTGCCCCACGTCCCTTCGGCGCTTTTCCATCGTCTCAGGGTACCCCGGCAGGCCAGGATTTGAGACGTGCGGCGTCCAGGCCCGCACGCCCACTAGCATCGCGTCTCCATGAAGGGCGTCGTCCTAGCAGGTGGGACCGGTTCACGTCTCGATCCGCTGACCCGGATCACGAACAAGCATCTTCTGCCGGTCTACGACCGGCCCATGGTCGTGTACGCCATTGACGCTCTGCAGGACGCCGGGGTCACCGAGTTGATGCTGGTCACGGGCGGAGAGCATGTGGACGAGTTTCGGCGGCTGCTTGGTGACGGGCTCGCCTACGGAAACCAGGAGCGCCCCGGCGGGATCGCGGAGGCGCTCGGCCTCGCCCGCGAGTTCATCGGCAGCGAGCGCGTCGTCGTGATGCTCGCGGACAACATTTTCGGAGGCCCGATCTCCGAAACGATCCACAACTTTCAGCAGCAGAGCGAAGGTGCGCGTGTCCTGCTCGCGCACGTCCGCGAAACGGAGCATCTCCGTCATCTCGGCATCCCGCGCATTGAGAACGGCCGGATCACGGAGATCGTCGAGAAGCCCTCGGATCCGCCGGGCCGACTCGCCGTCACCGGCGTTTACTGCTACGAAGCTGACGTCTTCGACGTGATCGCGGAGCTCGAGCCGTCGGGTCGCGGCGAGCTTGAGATCACCGACGTCAACAACCACTACGTCCGCGTCGGCACTCTGGAGTACGACGTCTTCGGGGGCTACTGGGGAGACGCCGGCGAGTCCATCGACGCGTACCACGAGGTGATCGAGCGCGTACGGCGGCCGCATTTCGGCTCGGAACGCCCGCGTCCGATCCCGCTGCGCCGCTCCGAGGACGAGCGGGGGTGGCTGGCGGAGATCGCCCGGACCGGTGCCTTGCCGAAGCCGATCCGCCAGACGAATGTCTCTTTCTCACGGCAGGGCACGATCCGCGGGCTGCACTACCACGAGCGCGGCCAGGACGACCTGTTCGTCTGCCTGCAGGGGCGCGCGCGCGTCGTCGCCCTTGATCGCGAGACGGGAGAGGCTTTCAGCGAGGACATCGGGGAGGGCAATTTCGGCGCCGTGTACGTGCCCGGCAACCTTGCGCACGGCTTCGAGGCACTGACGGACGTCCTCATGCTCTACCACACCACCGAGGAGTACGACCCCGCCGATCCCGACGAACATCAGTTGCCGTGGAACGATCCCCGCGTCGCCGATCTCTGGAGCACGACATCGCCGATCCTGTCGGAACGGGACCAGGGGTCTGGCGCGAGCACGCAGTGATCGCGGCAGACGGTGGAGGGGTTGCGGGGGAACCGGGAGGTTCCCCCGGCTCTCAAAAGAAGGGGGCTCGTGGGGGAAACCTGGTCTCCCTCACGGGAGCGAAGCGACGCCTCGTAATCACGGGCGCGGGCGGCCAGCTCGGCCGTGCGCTCGCCGAGGAGTTCCCGGGCGCGTTGGCGTTGACGCACGCCGACTGGGACGTGACCTTTCCTCCGCCTGAGCTCGCCCAGGCCCCTGAGGCCGTACTGCATGCAGCGGCCTGGACGGACGTCGACGGCGCCGAAGGCGAGCCGCAGGATGCCGCCGCCGTGAACGTGGGAGGGACGCGGCATGTCGCGGAGCTGGGCGCTCCGCTCGTCTACTACTCCACCGACTTCGTCTTCGACGGCCGCAAGAGCGCGCCGTACGTCGAGTCCGATGCGCCGAACCCGGTCTCGGCGTACGGGCGCACGAAGCTGTTCGGTGAGGCCGCGGCCGGCGAGCAAGCGTGGATCGTGCGCAGCTCGGGGCTCTTCGGTCCGACCGGAACGAACTTCGTCAGAACCATGCTCGACCTTGCGCGTGAGCGCGGCGAAGTCGCAGTCGTGGACGACCAGCGCACCGCTCCAACGTACGTCGGCCATCTGGCGACGGCGACGCGTGAGCTGCTGGAGCGGCCGTTCGGCGTGTGGCACCTCGCCGCCGGAGGGGATGCGACCTGGGCCGAGTTCGCGGAAGCGATCTTCGAGGAAGCCGGCTTCGATACTCGGGTCCGACGCATCTCGAGCGCCGAGCTGGGACGGCCCGCGCAGCGCCCCGCCAATGCGGTTCTGCGGAGCGAGAAGGACGCACCGGCCCTCCCGCATTGGCGGGAGGGCCTTCGCGAATGTCTTAACCGGATCGCTTGAGCTTGCCGTGCTTCTTCGCGTGCAGCTCGCCGCGACGGAACACCCAGATCCCGAGCGGCACCGCGATCACGCCGATGACCAACATCGGCCAGATGTCGCCCCAGACCTCGCCAACGCCGGCGCCATCGAGGATCGCCGCCCTCTCGCCGCGGAGCGCGTACGTCGCGGGCGAAATCTTCGCCAGCCACTGCATGAACTCCGGTAGCACCGAGACCGGGTAGTAGACGCCCGAGACGACCAGCATCAATCCCTGCGCGACGTAGCCGAACTGCGTCCCCTTCTCCGGCGAGATCAGCGGCAGGACGGCCGTCATCATCCCGATGCCGACGAACGAGATCGACGCGACGGCGATCAGCACGACGGCCGTGACGAAGTTCGCGTTCGGCATGTGCAATCCGAAAAACGCCGCGATCGCCGCGAAGACGATCGACGCGCGGACGATCCCGTAGCCGATGGCGAAGATGCCGGTTCCGAGCAGATGCGTGGCACGGGTCAGGGGCGCCATGAAGGTGTATTCGATCGTTCCCTCCCAGCGCTCCCACGCGACCGTCTCGATCAGCAGCTCGAAGATGATGCCGAGGTACGACCACATGACTGCGCCGATGAGCAGGATCGTGGTCAGTCGGTCGAGGTTGATCGTGCCGCCTTCTGCGACAACGCCTTTTGCGATGAAGACGATCGTGAGCGTGTTCGCGGCCGTCCAGAAGAAGAACGCGACCTCCCACCAGGCATAGCGCTTGATGAGGTACCAGTTGCGCTCGACCATCCCGTAGAGGCCGATGAACTCGTGCCGGAGAGTTCCCGCGGCTTCTCTCACTGAGCCCTTCCCCAGAGCGGGTGCCGTTCGCTCACGCGAACACCCCCCGCTCTGCGTCCTCGTCCTTCTCGTCCTCGAAGGTCCGGCCGGTCGCGGCGAAGAAGGCGTCTTCGAGCGTGTCCGCCGCGTACTGCTCCTTCAGAATGTCCGCAGGAGCGAGCGCGATCAGCTTGCCACGGTCGAGGATGCCGACGCGATCCGCGAGTACTTCCGCCTCGCGGAGGTCGTGCGTGCAGAGCAGGATCGTCGCGTCGTGCGTGGTCCACACGTCGCGAATGAAGTCCTGCACCTCAAGCTTCGAACGGGGATCGAGCCCTGTCGTCGGCTCGTCCAGGAGCAACAGGACGGGTGAGGTCAGGAGCGCACGGGCCAGCGCGACCTTCTGCTGCATCCCCCGCGACAGGTTCTCCATCGCCTCGTGCCGGCGCCCGACCGGGAAGCCAACCCGCGCGAGGATTTCGGGAATAGCCGTCTTCGTGACACGCGGCGGAATGCCGTAGAAGCGTGCCGCATAGGCGAGGTTCTCCTCCGAAGACATCTTCTTGAAGAAGGAAGCCTCGACCGACACCCGGTTGACGATCCTCTGCACCGGGCGTGACTCCTTCACCACGTCGTGGCCGAAGATCTTGGCGCTGCCGCCGTCGGGCAGCAGTAAAGTCGACAGGAGCCGGACCAGCGTCGACTTGCCCGAGCCGTTCTGACCCAGGATCGCGACACACTCGCCACGCTCCATCGTGAAGGTCACGCCCTCGAGCGCCGCCACGCGCTTACGCCGCTTCCGCCCGTGCGTTCGCCTCGCATCGCGGCGATAGAACTCCTTGCGCAAGTTGTTGACTTCTACTGCGAACACTTCAAGCTCCTACAATTCGGCGGGACACGGGTACGCGCAAGACACCTGCTGAACGCAGGCGGCGCACGGGACGTGAAGAATCAGCCGAAGAAGAGCGTCATACCGTCAAGACGGTAGCAAACGTGTCAAGCCTTTGGTGAATCAGAATCGGTCTCGGCGTCGTGAATCATCCAGAGCCGCTCGCCTGTTTGCGAATGGGTGCGCGCCTGAGCCGTGATCTTCTTGACCTCGGGGTACTCGACGACCTCGGGTGAGACGCGGATGCCCGCCACGATGTAGCGAACGGGCTCGTCGGTGTCGTTGCGTAGACCGTGTGCGCCCTCCGGGCCCAGTGGGAAGTGCACCACTTCGCCCTCGACGAGTTGCCGCTCGCCCTCCGGTCCCCGCAGTGTCGGCCGGCCGCGCAGCACGATCAGGAGCTCCTCGGATCCGTGGTGGAAGTGGTAGACGACGGAGTTTCCCGGCCCGAGCTCGTACAGGCTCGCACCGAGCAACGGGCCGCGGTCGACCAGGTGCTTGCTCTTCGCGCCCCCTCCCGACCAGTCGTCCGTGGCGTTCCACTCGTCGGTCCAGATGTTCACCCGCCGATCCTGGCACACGGGACTTGACTGCGGTCCGACCTCACCACTAGGGTTCCTTCAGGTCGTCCGCCGCAGAAGGCGGGCGCCGAGGCAATGGAGCCTCAGGACTCAATCGGAGTCCTGGGCTCTTTTTTTGTGGTCCCCAGTCGGAAGGAGCGGCATGTCTGTCGAAGAGACCAAGCACTACCTCGCGAACGGGCAGGCGAGCGCGCCCGATGCCCGCGAGGCCCTCGAGTGGGCGCGCGAGACCACGGCGCAGATGGTCGACCTCAAGTTCTGCGACCTGCTGGGGACCTGGCAGCACATGACGTTGCCGATCAGGGCTCTCGACGAATCCGCTTTCGACGACGGCCTGGGCTTCGACGGCTCGTCGATTCGCGGCTGGCAGGGGATCTCAGAGTCGGACATGCTCCTGATGCCGGACGCGTCCTCCGCAACCCTCGATCCCTTCACCGAGGCGCCGACGCTCTCGCTGATCTGCGAGATCGCCGATCCGATCACGCGCCAGCCGTATGCCAAGGATCCACGCCGGCTCGCGAAGCGCGCCGAGGAGTACCTGCTCTCCACAGGGATCGCCGACACGGCGTTCATGGGCCCGGAGTGCGAGTTCTTCGTCTTCGACGAGGTCTCCTACGAGCTCGGCCCCAATCGCTCACACTACTCCGTCGACTCGGCCGAAGGTCACTGGAACTCCGGCAAGCCTGGGCTCGGCTACACGGTGCGCGAGAAGGAGGGGTACTTCCCACCCGCGCCGCACGACACGCTCCACGATCTCCGCACGCGCATGGTGCTGACGCTGGAACGGCTCGGAATCCCATGCGAGTTCCACCATCACGAGGTCGCGTCCGGGGGGCAGTGTGAGATCGACCTCCGCTACCAGCCGCTGACTCGCATGGGCGACCAGGTCATGACCTACAAGTACGTGGTCAAGAACGTCGCGCAGGCGGCCGGAAAGTCGGTGACGTTCATGCCGAAACCGATCTTCGGCGACAACGGCTCCGGCATGCACACGCACCAGTCCCTCTGGAAGGAGGGCACGCCGCTGATGTCCGACAAGTCGGGTTACGCAGGCCTTTCGCAGCTTGCCCGCGCCTACGTTGGCGGCCTGCTCGCGCATGCCCCGGCGCTGCTCGCGTTCTGTGCCCCGACGACGAACTCGTACCGCAGGCTCGTGCCGGGTTACGAGGCGCCGGTGAACCTCGTGTACTCGATGCGGAACCGCAGCGCGTGTATCCGGATCCCGATGTACTCCGACTCGCCCAAGGCGAAGCGGATCGAGTTCCGATGCCCCGATGCCGCTGCGAACCCGTACCTCGCGTTCTCGGCGATGCTGATGGCGGGCCTCGACGGGATCCAGAAGGGCCTAGACGCCGGCGAGCCGGCGGATTGGGATCTCTTCGAAGAGGACCGCGGCGTTGCCCAGGTGCCGGGCTCGCTCACCGAGGCGCTCGACGCGCTCGAGCGGGATCACGAGTTCCTCACGGCGAGCGGCGTTTTCAGCGAGGAATTGATTTGCACGTGGATCGACTACAAGCGCGAGAACGAGGCCGACCTAGTGCGGTTGAGGCCGCACCCCGCGGAGTTCTCCCTCTACTACGACTGCTGAGAGGAGCGAACGTGTTGGAGCTCGGCGCACGGCCAAACGACACACTTGCCGCTCCGCCGTCCTTCGAGCTCCGGCACCTCGAGCCGGAGGACTGGCCGGCGGTTGCGGAGATCTACTGGGAGGGGATGCGTGACGGTCTGGCGACCTTCCAAACCGAGGTTCCGTCCTGGGACGCCTGGAACGCGGCGCACCTGTGGGGCCATCGGCTCGTCGCCGAGCTGCTCGGCGAGGTGGTGGGATGGGCGGCGCTGTCGCCCGCATCGACACGGCGGTGCTACCTCGGCGTCGTCGAGGACAGTGTCTACATCGGGCGTGAAGCACGCGGGCTCGGCATCGGCCGGGCGCTGCTGGAGGAGCTGATCGCGGGAGCAGAAGCCACCGGGATCTGGACGATCCAGACGTCGATCTTCCCGGAGAACCGCGCTTCGCTAGCACTGCACGAGCGCTGCGGGTTTCGCGTCGTCGGAACACGTGAGCGCGTGGCCAAGCGCGACGGGATCTGGCGGGACACGGTGTTCCTCGAGCGACGGAGTGGGGTGATCTCGTGACCAAGGTCGAAGCAGTCGTGATCCGCGAGCGCGTGGAGACCGTGATCGATGCCGTCGAGCACGCGACGGGTCACATCGGCGTAACTGTGATCGAGGCGATCGGTCACGGGCGTCAGCGCGGCGTCACGCACGAGTATCGCGGCCGCATCTTCGAGTCGCGGTTCCTGCCGAAGGCACAGCTCACGTTCATCGTCGTGGACGAGCTCGCTGATGCAGTCGTCGAGGCGATCGCGGACTCGGCGCGCAGCGGCAACGAGTCAGGCGACGGACTGGTGTGGACGTCGACGGTCGAGAACGTCACGCACAACCGAACGGGCGCGAAGCTCGAGAAGGAGGTGGAGGCCTGATGCCCAGCAGGGACCTACTGATCGCGGCGAACACGATCTGGGTCGTCCTCGCGGCGATCCTCGTGATGTTCATGCAGGCGGGCTTCGCATTTCTCGAGGCCGGGCTGACGCGCATGAAGAACGCGGCGCACATCGCGGGCAAGAACGTCCTGATCTTCGCAGTCTGCTCGCTCGTCTATTACGCCGTCGGCTTCGGGATCGCCTTTGGAGACGGCAACAGCTTCATCGGGACGAGTGGCTTCTTCCCCTCGAGCAATGAACTGCTCGCGATCGGCCAGGCGCCCTATTCGTTCTTCACCGGTATCCCTGCGGCCAGCGCCTATCTCTTCGAGGTCGTTTTCGCGGGCGTCTCGCTCGCGATCGTGTGGGGTGCCATGGCCGAGCGGGCGAAGCTGTGGGTCTACCCGGCCTTCGGCGTCGTCTTCACGCTCATCTACTCGGTGACGTCGCACTGGATCTGGCACGCCGGCGGCTGGTTGTTCGGCAAGGGCATGCAGGACTTCGCCGGCTCCACGGTCGTGCATTACCAGGGCGCACTCGCCGCACTCGCCGGCGCGCTCCTGCTCGGGCCGCGGATCGGGAAGTTCGGCCGCGACGGACGTGCGAACCCGATCCCGGGTCACAACATGCCGTATGCCGTTCTCGGGACGATCATCCTCTGGTTCGGCTGGTTCGGATTCAATCCTGGCTCGACGTTGGGTGTCGTCACCGGCGATCGCATCGGCTACTTCGGCTACGTCGCGCTGACGACGAACATCGCCGCTGCGGCAGGCGCCGTCGGCGGGCTCGCGAGCGCCTGGTGGATCCTGCGCAAGCCCGACATCTCGATGATGCTGAACGGCGTCCTTGCCGCGCTGGTGGCGATCACTGCCGCCTCCGGATTCGTGGCGCCGTGGGCTGCGATCCTGATCGGTGGGGTATCCGGCTGGATCGCCGTTGCAGGCGTCCTGTTCGTCGAGCGGATCGGCATCGACGATCCCATCGGCGCAGTCGCCGTGCACGGGATGTCAGGTGTCTGGGGAACCCTCGCGACCGGCATTTTCGCCGTACCGGCACTGGCGTCAAATCTTGCGACGGGCAAGGGCGGGCTGGTCTACACGGGCTCTTTCCATCAACTCGGCGTCCAGGCGCTCGGGCTCGTCACCGTGGGAGCGTTCACATTCTCCGCGTCGTTCGGCTCGCTGTGGGTGATGAAGCGGGTGTGGGGGATCCGTGTCGAGACAGATACGGAGACGGCGGGTCTCGACGTGTCGGAACATGGCATGTGGGGCTACCCCGAGTTCTACATTCCGGTCCCTGGCGGGTACGGCACTTCTGTACTAGGTGTAGGCCCTCTGGCCGACGGAGGCCACGGTTTGCAACCGGCATGGGTGAAAGAACACACGAGAGGGTTAGCTCCGCCTGGAGAGCCTACGCCCGAGGCGGCGTAGGTGCCCTGTACCGAGAGCGTCTATCCAAGCCGATCCATCACAGCCCGCACGCACTGTCCCCAGCTACGCAGTGGCGTATCTCGACAGCCGGCTGACACCCGCCGCTGGCTCGTCACATGCCTCGTGGTGATCGTGCATTGAGTCGGTCTGGCCCCCTGCTCCAGACAGAGCACACACGAACTCCCACCCGAAACCGGCTCGCCGCGGTAACACCGGATGTGCGC
>JALYST010000287.1 GCA_030854665.1 Actinomycetota bacterium | reverse complement strand
GGGCCGGGCGCCGACCAACCGGCGCCCGGCCCTCACTCGTTCGAGGGGTTACTCGGTCTCACCCACGCGGGGGATGCCCGGGGAGTGGGGCACTCCTACGGTGCAACTGGTTTCGAAGAAGCGCGGCGTGCTCTGCCGTGCGCACGGATAAAACCTGCGGCCCCGCGCTGTCTGAGCGCGGAGGAGGGATTCAAATGTTGCGGAACACAGGAGGGTCTCGCGGCCAAACCCGGTCGAGCGCCCTGTGGGGAACGGGGAATCGCGGCGGCGAGTCCCGCTCGAGTGCTCTCTGGGGCAAGGGCGGCCGCGGAATGGTCACGATGGTCGCGGCGGCGTTCCTACTCTGTGTGCCGCTCGTGGCAAGCGCCGGTAGCGGCAGCGGGTCGCACGGTGAAAACGGCTCCTTTGTGGCCCCCGCGCTGTTGCGCGAGGCACGGGAGACGCCGAATAAGCTCGTTCGCGTGATCATCCAGAGCGAACGCGGCACATCACACGCGAAGCAGGCGTTCGACCTGGTGGACTCGATGGACTCCTCGGCGGACCGCGAGGACCTGAGGCAGCGGCTCTCGCTCGTTGACGGCGTTGCAGTCAACCTCGAGGCGGACAAGTTCGCGGCGCTGTCGCACATCGCGGGCCTCACCGTGACGCCTGACGCACCTGTGAAGTTAGACGGGCGGGTTTCCTCCAAGCAGCTGTGGCCTTACGCGCAGGGCTTCGTTCCGCTCTGGGCCAGGTCCAAGCATGCCGCCCGGCCGGGGCCGGCAATTGCGATCGTCGATTCGGGCATCGATTCGACCCGCGCCGACTTCGACGGCCGCGTGATCGCGGACGTCAACCTCAGCACCCTCCCGAATAACTCGCCCCGAGATGGGCGTGGCCACGGAACCATGGTGGCCGGGCTCGCAGCGGGCTCTGCACGGGACTACGCGGGCGGTGCTCCGAACGCCAAGATCGTCTCGCTCGACATCATGGACGACAACGGAATGGCCCGGACGAGCGACGTGATCAACGCAGCGGCGTGGATCCTCGCCAACAAGAAGACATACAACATCCGCGTGGCGAACTTCTCGCTCCACTCGGCCACGCCGAGCAACTTCACCCGCGATCCGCTGGATCGAGCGGTCGAGCAACTCTGGTTCAACAACGTGTTCGTCGTCGCCGCAGCCGGTAACTACGGCACGGGAACGGGTCCGACCGGCGTGCGGTTTGCGCCAGGAAACGATCCCTTCATCCTGACGGTAGGCGGGACCGACCTGAACGGCACGCTTCGGACGAGCGACGACCGAGTCGCAGACTGGTCGGCGTACGGCTATACGTACGACGGCTTCTGGAAGCCGGAGATCTCCGCGTCCGGACGGTACATCACGGGTCCTGTGCCCACGACGTCGACGCTGGCGAAAGAGCGGCCCGACCACGTCAAGAAGCGCGGCTACATGCAGCTCTCCGGCACATCGTTCTCCACCCCGATCGTGGCGGCCGCAGCAGCTCAGATCCTCACGTATCGGCCGAACCTTCAGCCTGATGACGTCAAGGGCTTGCTGATGGCGACTGCGGAGGGCCTGCCGCTCGACACGGAGTACGCTACCGGCGTCGGCCAGGTGAATGCGCTGCGCGGAGTGCTGAAAGCAGTTTTTCCGAACCCGAACCGGGCGCTCAACCGCTACCTGACGACCAGCTCGGGGGGCGGCTCGAAGTCCTTCGACGCCGTCGCCTGGCAGGACGCCGCCAAGGCCAGCATCGCCTGGGACGACGTTGCCTGGAGCGACGTTGCCTGGAGCGACGTGGCCTGGAATGACGTCGCCTGGGCTGACATCGCCTGGGGCGACGTGGCCTGGCAGGACGTCGCCTGGGCTGACATCGCCTGGGGCGACGTGGCCTGGAATGACGCTGCTGCTGCCGACGGGACGGTCACTTCCGCGGAGCAGGAGCCGACGCCCGACGAGCTCCAGGACGACGAGCAGGGCCATTCGGCGGCGCTCGCAGCACCCGGGCGATCCCTTCCGTAACCACAACAGCACCGGGGCCGTTCGAGCGGCCCCGGTGCTCCCTCTTTTGGGGGATTTGTGACCCATCCACCGAACGGGGGATGCCCCCGGCTCCTCCGCAGCCTAGTTTCCGCTCAGTGATGCGGCTTTTGGCGTCACTGGCATGCCGGACTTCTGATTGCGGCCCGCGCTCCCGCGCGGAGAAGGAGACGGAGACGACCCGATGAAGGTCGAACGGAAAATCGGTGGGGCGCGCTGCAGCGATGCAGTAGCAGCCGATCCTGCCGGCGAGGCTCCTTAGACATGAACGCAATTCCCGGCGACCTCAGGCTCACCGAAGACGTCGCAGGCGCTGCATCGGCCGCGGACAAGCTCTCGTTCCGCGCCACCGCGTACTTCTTCACGATCGCGGCAGTGGCAGGCGCGGTGATGATTCCGCTGCTGGTCAGGCTGAACGCCAACACGCCGGGCTGGATCGCCTTTTTCGTGCTCGGCGGCTGCGCCGCTGTCGCCCAGCTGTTCGTGGTGCGGACGCCCCGCAGCCAGGCCTACCACACGACGATCGTCTTCCTGATTCCTGCGGCGATGGTGCTGCCGCCGGCGCTCGTGGCGCTCATGGGTGTCCTCCAGCACGTCCCTGAGTGGCTCAAGAACCGCAACGTCTGGTACAGCCAGACGTTCAACATCTGCAACTACACGCTCTCGAGCCTGGCGGGCTGGGCGGCCTTCCACGGTGTCGCTTCCGCACACGCGGTGATCCCGAACGCCGACGCGCGCTTCGCGCTCGGCGGTGTAGCCGCCTCGTTGACGCTTGTGGCGGTCAACCACGTGCTGCTCGCCCCGATGCTTCACCTGGCCCGCGGACACTCGATCAAGGAGCTGGGGATCTTCTCGTTCGAAAGCCTGTCGACGGACCTCGTGCTCGCCACGCTCGGCGTCGGCATCGCGGCCTTCTGGCATGCGAATCCCTGGCTGATCCCATTTGCGATCGCGCCGCTGCTGCTGATCCACCGCTCCCTCAGCGTTCCGGCTCTCCAGGAAGAGGCGCGCGTGGACCCGAAGACGGGGCTCTTCAACGCCCGGTACTTCGCCGCAGCGCTCGCCGAGGAGCTCGCACGGTCTGCGCGGTTCGAGCGGCCGCTGTCGCTGATCATGGCTGACCTCGACCTGCTGCGAGACATCAACAACACCTACGGCCACCTCGCGGGAGATGCTGTCTTGAAAGGCATTGCGGAGGCCTTCCGCGGCCAGCTGCGCCACTACGACGTGCCGGCGCGCTTCGGTGGCGAGGAGTTCGCGATTCTCCTGCCGGAGACTCCGCCCGAGCAGGCGTTCGAAATTGCGGAGCGCATCCGGCGCGCGGTTGCCGCTCGCCCGTTCGACGTGGAGACCTCGAGCGAGCCGATCCGGGCGACCGTCTCGATCGGAGTCGCCGCCTTCCCGCGTGACGGTGCGGATTCGAACGAGCTGATCCACCAGGCCGACCTCGCCGTGTATCGCGCGAAGCTGCAAGGCCGAAACCGCGTGCTCGACGCAAGCTCGGAGCCGCTGCTCGTGCCGGAGAAGCGTGCAGCGCCGCTCGTCGCCGTCCCCGATGACGGAGACCACGTGGTACCGCTGCCGCCCGCGATGGACACGGTCCACGACAGCGATCGGCGCCACCCCCGCCCACACTCCGTGCACGGACCGCGGTTCCTCTCTCTGTCGAGGAGCCTTGCCACGGTCGTCGGGCTGGTCAGCTTCGTCGGCATCGCCGCCGGCATCCTCGGGGCAATCTTTGGTTCGAACACGGATCTCATGGGCCTGATCGCGATCGTGGCGCTCGTGGGAGTGGGGCAGGCGCTCGCACTCGAGGGAGACTTCGGCTCGATCTCGGTCAGCGCCGTCGGCGCGCTCGCCGGCGCAGCGGTCTTCGGGCCGCGTGCAGCGCTCGCGCTGGCTCTCACGACCGCGACCGTGGAGTGGAGCGCGCGACGCGCATCACTCCATCACGTGCTCTTCAACGTCGGTGCCCTCTCCCTGGCCTCGCTCGCCGCCGCCGGCCTGTTCTCGTTCGGCTACGCAGGAGGTTTCGGGGACATCATCACGATCACGGTCGGCCTGCTCGCGGGTCTCGCGTACTTCGCGGTCAATATGGGCCTGATCAGCCTCGCCGTGGCCATAGAAGGCCACGAGCGCTGGCGTAGGGCCTTCCAGGAGCGCTTTGCCTGGCTCGCGCCCCACTACGTGGTCTACGGCTTCATCGGCAGCGTCATCTTCATCGGCTACAACGCCGTTCACCTCGTCGCGTTCGCGGTCTTCGCGCTGCCGCTTCTACTGATGCGCAAGACGCAGGAGGCCTACCTCAGGCACACGCAGCGGAGCGCCCAGAAGCTGCGTGAGGCCGCGGAGACGATTCAAACGCAGAACGTCTCCCTCGAGCAGGCCAACCGCCTGTTGCGTGAGCGCTCGACGGCGGCGATGGAATCCCTGTCGGCGACGGTGGACGCGCGCGACGCGTACACGGCGGGTCACTCACGGCGCGTCCAGCAACTGGCGCTGGCGATCGGCCGGGAGCTCGGCCTGTCGCAGGCGGAGCTCGACCTGCTTGGCCACGCCGCGCTCTTCCACGACATCGGCAAGCTGGCCATCCCCGACGCGATCCTGCTGAAGCCGGCCAGCCTCACCGACGAGGAATGGTCGCTGATGCAGAAGCACGCCGACGAAGGCGCACGGATCATCGATCGGCTCGGCTTCCTGAACGATGCTGTCCCGGCGATTCGGCACCACCACGAGCGCTTCGACGGCACCGGCTATCCCGACCGCCTCAAGGGTGAGGAGATTCCGCTCGGCGCGCGGATCATCCACGTCGCCGACGCACTCGACTCGATGCTGACCACGCGCATCTATCGCGCCGCCCGGCCGGCCTCGGAGGCCCTGGAAGAGCTCCGTCGCTCTGCCGGCTCCCAGTTCTGCCCCCGCTGCGTCTCAGCGCTGGAGCGGATCCTGCCGGTGGAGGGGTTCGCCAAGCCCACACCGGCTCAGCCGGTGCTCGTAGCTTCGTAGGGCGACTTCAATAGCAAAAGCGTGAATCCGGTAGCGCGCACTTGCGTTTTTCGGAAGGTGCTCTATCCTGAGCCACGGTGGCAAGGAAACCGCTTCGGGCGGTCACCGGCATCGACAAGGAGGCACTCGCCTCATTTCAGGCCGGAATCCGCAAGCGCTACTCCGACGAGCAGATCCTTGCTGAGCTGACTGCGTCGGCCGAGCGTCTGGGTAGGTCCCCGACGATGCGGGAGTTCGCGGCCGACCCTGAGACCACGGTTCATCCGCAGACCGTGATCGAGCACTTCGGGAGCTGGAACCGGGCCAAGCGACGTGCCGGCCTGGTCCCGCGCCGTTTTGCGACCCGCGAGGAGCTGCTGGGCCTGTTGCGTGAGCTCGGCGACGAGCTTGGCCGCGTGCCGACGGCGAAGGACATCGACGCGAACCGCGGCCGCATGCCGTCCAAATCCCTGTATTGGCACACGTTCGGTTCACTGACCGAAGCGCTCCGGGAGGCCGGTTTCGACGTCCCGGTGGGGGAGGAGAGGCTCGAGCGCGCGCTCGAGCAGGGCGTGGTGCTGGCGCGCAAGCTACGGCGCCTGCCGAAGTTCGCAGACTGGGCCGACGCGCGCCGCAACGCGAAGCAGTCGATGCTCACCGAGTGGCAGATCTACCGCATGTTCGACGCCAAGCGCGGCGCATGGTCGACCTTCCAGTACCTGCTGCGGGAACGCCTGCGCGAGCAGGGAGAGGACGTCTCCTCCGATGGAACCCTCGCCAAGCCCCGCGGCAAGCGCTAGGAGCGGCTTGAGGCTTCGCTTGCGATGCCGCCTCGAGGCCGAACCGGCTCTGCCGGTGCGGCCGTCCAAACAACGCTCGTGCAAGGCCGGCGCTCCGTAGCGCTAAGGCACGAACGGAATAGCCGCGAGGACGGCTAGGCGGCTGAGGCACGAGGCGCCCTCGTCAGGAGCGCGCACGGCCGGCAACGGCTGCTCTTCGAAGCGCCGGTCCGGCCTGAAACGGTCCTGAGTCGCGAGACGGCCTCGGTCGAGCGCGACAAGCGTCCCTTCGTCGAGCTCGCGCTTCTTCAAGCGCAGCCCCAGGCAGTGCTCGACAATCTCGAGCGCTCGCTCCGTCGAGGCGAAGAAGGCCGCACCGCGGCGGGAGCCGACCCACAAGGGCCTGCCGACCCCGCGGGCCAGGAAGACGGTATTCGGGTGCCGCTCGTCGAGCCACGCCGTGGCCATCGACCCCCGCAGCCGTTCGAATGACGCAGGGTCGGCATCCGAGTGCGCCGCGAGGGCGAAGATCGCCTCGGAATCCACCGTCATGCCGGGCTCCATGCGCGCGCAATCGTGATTCTCGAGCAGGTCGTCGTCGTTGAAGATGATCCCGTTGTGGACCCCGACGACTGGACCGTGCCGGATGGGGTGGTTGTTGGCGGCGATCCGCGGATGGCCCTTCGTGTAGTCGCGGACGTGGACGAGCACCTCGGTCGCGGTGGCGGGAATCTCGACGCGATCCAGGATCGCGCTGGCTCCCGAGCGCTGCTTGTGCACCTCGATCTCGCCGCCCGAGCTGCGATGGGCGTAACCGACGGCATCGGCGCCGCGCTCTGCGATCGCCGCGAACAGGGCCTGCGCTGCGAGCCTACGGTCGATCCGGCTCGACGGGGTCAAGCTGTATCCGGCGATTCCACACATCTTGCTCTGATCCTAGGACCTTCCTCGGATGTCGATCTGCGTGCCTCGAGCGAGGCCGCTACGAGAGTCCGACGTCGAGAGGGATCGAGAGTTAGTGATGTTTTTCCCCTCGGTTACATAGTCGGGAACTAGACCCCTCGAACGGGGGCTTGACAGGATCAAGACGGCTGATCGCGCGGCCGATAGACGGGGCACTATGGAGCCGCGGCCTCTTTCCAGCGCTTCCCTCAACGAGCCGGTCGTCGACCCGAAGCTCGAGCTGCTTCCCGCCCCGGAAGAAGTGGAGGAAGTAGAGGCAGAGGATGAAAAGCCGGAGCCGCAGACCGCGGATCCGCTCAAGCTCTACGTCCGCCAGATCGGCGACGGTCGCCTGCTCACCCCGACCGAAGAGCGCGAGCTCGCCAGGCGGAAGGACGCCGGCGACGAGGCTGCCAAGCGGAAGCTGATCGAGTGCAACCTCCGCCTCGTGATGTCGATCACGCGCAACTACACGAAGGCAGGCGTGCCGCTGCTGGACCTGATCCAGGAGGGCAACCTCGGCCTGATCCGCGCCGTCGAGAAGTTCGACTACAAGCTCGGGTTCAAGCTTTCGACCTACGCGACCTGGTGGATCCGACAGTCCGTCACACGCGCGCTCGCCGACCAGGGACGGACGATTCGCCTTCCCGTCCACGTGGCCGAGCAGGTCCGGCGCCTCATGCGCGCCAAGCGCGTTCTCACCCAGAAGTTCAATCGCGACCCGACGCTCGAGGAGCTTGCGAAGGAGAGCGGCTTTCCTGCGCGGCGCGTGCGGGAGCTGCTCGACCTCGTGGAGGATCCTGTGAGCCTCGAGACGCCAGTGGGCGACGGCGAGAGCCTGTATGCCGACCTGATCGAGGACGAGGCCTCAGAGCGGCCGGAGACCGCGACGTCGAACCGGCTCCGCTCCGTCGAGCTCGCCCGAGCTCTGCTTGCGCTGAACCCCCGCGCGCGACACGTGCTCGCGCTGCGCTTCGGCCTCGACGGCCAGCAGCCCCAGACGCTCGAGGAAGTCGGTGCCGGACTCGGCATCACTCGCGAGCGCGTACGCCAGCTCGAATCGCGAGCGCTGCGCGAACTGCGTACGACCGCACCCGAGCTCGAGCTGTACCTGCGGGCCGAATAGCGCGTTCCAGACGCCTCGGTCCCCGGGTTTGTGGCTCTGAGCCACAAACCGTCCAGAAGCGCCAGGGGTTACGGGATGGTCGCCGCATGGTTGCGTCGGAGAATGTGACGAAAGACGCGATAGTGGCTCTGAGCCACTAAGTTCGACAGGGCTGGGGGAGGCGCGGCTGGTCTGGACTAGCCCGCGACGGCTTGCATCTCGCGCAGACTGGCGAGGCGGCGCAGCGACTCCAGCTCGATCTGCCTGACGCGCTCCCGCGTGAGTCCGAGTCGACGTCCGATCTCCTCGAGCGTCTTCGGCTCGGCGTCGGCCAGGCCGTAGCGCAGCTCGAGCACCTGGCGCTCCCGGGGCGGGAGGGACCCGAGGGCCGCCGAGAGGGCCTGGCTGCGCAGCGACACCTCGACCTCTTCCTCCGGCAGCGGGTCGTCGCCCGCGACGAAGTCGCCGAACACCGCGTCGTCGGTGTCGCCGACGGGCTGGTCGAGGCTCGCGGACGCGCGTGCGGCCGCCCGGACCTCCTGCGCCTGGTGCAACGGCAGGCTCGCCTCTTCGGCGATCTCGGCAAGATTGGGCTCGCGTCCGAGCTGCGTCCAGAGCAGCCGCTCGGCGCGGTTCATCTTCTGCAGGCGCTCGACGATGTGAACGGGCATCCGGATCGTGCGCGCCTTGTCGGCGAGAGCCCGCGCGACGGCCTGGCGGATCCACCAGGTGGCGTAGGTCGAGAACTTGTAGCCGCGGCGCCAGTCGAACTTCTCCACGGCGCGGATGAGCCCCAGCGTCCCTTCCTGGATCAGATCGAGGAACGGCAGGCCCTGGTTGCGGTAGTTCTTGGCGATCGAGACGACCAGGCGCAGATTGGACTGGATCATCCGCTGCTTCGCGAGCATGTCGCCGCGCTCGATCTTCTTCGCGAGCTCGACCTCCTGGGCCGCGGTGAGCAGCGCGTGACGGCCGGCCTCGCGCAGGAAGAGCTGAAGGGCGTCCGTCGTCGTCTCGACGGTCGGAGTGGGCAGCGGCGGAGGCGCTTCCTTCTCGGGCTCGCGCTCGACCATCTCGACGACCTCGATTCCACGGCGGTCGAGCTCGCGATAGAGCTCGTCCAGCTCGAGCGGCCCGAGCGCGTGCGGCTCAAGGATTTCTGCCAACTCCGGGTACCTGATCGTGCCCGTGGTCTCGGCAGCCTCGAGCAGCTGTTGCAGGTCCTCCAGGAGCAGGAGGTTCTCGACCGTCTCGACCGTCATCCGCCTCTCGTCTTGTGCCGCACCTGCCGTGAGTCCAAACACGGTTCGGCGTGTTCCCTCGAATGCACGATAACCGGTGTTATGTCAAGTCGAGCCATGGACGACCTAACGGCCTCTCCCGCCCCCTGAGCAGGGACGACCTGGCTTGGACCAAAAAGATACGCCGAGCCG
Source organism: Actinomycetota bacterium (assembly GCA_030854665.1). Classification (GTDB taxonomy): domain Bacteria; phylum Actinomycetota; class Thermoleophilia; order Gaiellales; family Gaiellaceae; genus 3-1-20CM-4-69-9. Next base: position 345 of record JALYST010000287.1, on the reverse strand, counting down.
GTGGCGCTTTCGTCCACCGCCCACGTTGACTTTCCGATCTCAGGCCTTGCGACCTTCCTCGTACGGTCTTCGCGAGCGGCTTCGACCTACTTGCGCTCCGTGCTCGACGCAAGAGGCAACCTAGTGGGCCTTGGCCGGCGATGCAAGGCCCCTCAAAAACGAACTCCCGCAATTTGCGACAAGGAGTTCTCTTCGTCCTCGGAGACCCTCCCGGTCCCTCGCTGCAGGTGCGCAGCTCGACGCCCCGCCACTCTTCCGGCGAGGGTCTCGTGTTGGACCAAAAAGATACGCCGAGCCGGTGGCGGGTTCGTCCACCGCTCACGTTGACTTTCCGATCTCAGGCCT
>JALYST010000286.1 GCA_030854665.1 Actinomycetota bacterium | reverse complement strand
ATGCCGCCGGGTGAGGCTTTACCTCAAGCTCGACTACGAGGCCTCCGGCCTGCGTCACAGCTGCGACAGAAGCAGCAAGGTTTCGGGCTCCTCTCGCAGTTGCAACAGTCGATCGGCGCGCAGGGGGGCACGTTCGTTTGCGGCGGACCGAATCGGAATGGGCTGTTTCGCCCGTCGGGTCGGTCGAGCTAGGTAGCTGTGTGGGTTGCGGCGGTCGTGAGATGGCTCATTCGGCTGGTCCGTTTCTGCAGGAATGAGCTGTCACTGGAGCTCGGGAGGTGTACGTGCCGGTGTCGCCGTGGCCGGGAGGCCGGGCTGTTCCGATCGTCAGGCGATTTGCCGTTGGCCTGATTTCGCGCAAATGGGCTGGTGCGCGCGCGCGAACCTCCGTAGCGCGGATCCAGCTACACCCGCACGCGCGAATATCAGATCCCAAGCGCCTCGCACACGCTCGACGCGAGCGCTGTCGCTTTTTGGTGAAGTGCGACAGAAACCTCCGCCTGGCCGGCGGCTCTTGCCGCCGCAGTGCAACAGCTGGTAAACCGAAGGTCGAGATGATGCGCGCGAAAGGTCCAGCGCCACGGCCGACGAATGCGCCTACATCGAGAACATGGCGAACTGGACGACGGCCCCTGGCACGCCCGAGGGCGACCGTCCCAAGCGACCGTTGCGCGGCTTGGCCTGTAACGAGCCGGTCGAGCAGCCGCTCGCCTTCCTTGCAACGTCACGCCTGTTGCGGAAGGGCTTAAACGTCTAGTCGTTTCTAGTCACTTCGCAGAGCGTTACGGGGCGCAACCGCTGGCTCGTCCTTGAAAACCTGTCGATGTGCGAATAGTCTCTCGGTGTTGCGGATTGGCTGTGTAGCGGCGGCACTAAGCGCGGGGCTGGCGTCGGTGATGCTCTTCGCCACGTCGGCAAACGCGCACGCTGCGTACTCGCCTTTCGTCGTTCGAAACGGCACCCAGCTCTTGCTGAACGGGAAGCCCTACCGCTTCACCGGCCTGAATATCTACAACGCGAACAGCACGAACGACAACTGCTGGTACTCGATGGGGAGTGGGCCGATCCTCGGCCAATCGCTCCGGCAGATCGGATCAGGCAAAGAAGTGTTCCGCGCTTGGTTTTTCCAGTCGCTCGCGACAAAGAATGGCCATCGCGACTGGTCCGCGTTCGACCACACCCTGGCGGTCGCGTTCCTGCACGGCTACAGAGTCGTGGTCACGCTGGCCAATCAATGGGGAGACTGCGAGCGGCCCAACGTGTACCGGGACTACGGCTGGTACCAGTCGGGTTACAAACTGGCTGATCCGTCGGGGCTCGTCTCCTACCGCGACTGGGTGAAGGAGATCGTGTCGCGGTACAGGTCAGTCCCTTCGATCCTCGCTTGGCAGCTGATGAACGAGGCCGAGGTGAAGGCGAGCGACGGCACATGCCCCGCGGACGGCGCCACCGTGCTTAAGTCTTGGGCCGCCGACGTCTCCGGCTTGATCAAATCGATCGATCGCAATCATCTCGTCAGCCTGGGCACCCTCGGCAATGGCCCCTGCGGAACCTCGTGGCGGGAGTACAAGGACGTGAACAGCGTGTCCACCATTGACCTATGCGAGTACCACGACTACGGATCGCCGCTCGTTCCGATGCCCGGCGATCCCTTCAACGGGCTTGCGTTCCGCCTACAGCAGTGCAACGAACTGAACAAGCCGCTGTTCGTCGGCGAGACCGGCATTATCCCGAACCAGGCGGGCGGCACCTTCGAGGGTCGGGCGGCCGCCTTCGACAACAAATTCCGAACCCAGTTCACCGCCGGTGTGGTAGGCGAGCTTGCCTGGGCGTGGAGCGCCCTTGGCTCGACGCTCGAGAACTACGACATAGGTCCAGGAGATCCCACGCTGCAAGTTCTTGGCCGTTACTAGGCTCAACGCCTGGCCGGTGTCGTCGGAGAGAGACCCCTAGACGAACTGCCTCTCTCGGCGATTTCACCCAGCGTCGCTCGCCGGAGCGGTAGCTCTCGCGCAACGGTTTGGCGACGGATTCCCTCTAGCTCGTGTTCGCAGACGACTTCCCAAAGCGCTTCGCCGGTTCCATGAGCCCGGAGCTTTCGTCCGACGCGACGACGGCCCGGACGCGCGCCCAAGCCGCGCGAACAGCCGAATCGCCCGCGAGAAAGCTCGCGCGAGGGACCTCCTCGAGAACCGTGAGTTCGAGGAGCTTGCGCGGGCCGACCTGATCCAGCGGGTCAGGCTCGTGCCGGCGCTCTGGGAAGGGACCGTCACGCTGCCATCGCCGGCGTCGCTCGGAACCCGCTACCGCCTGGTCATCGCCGAATTTCATCGACGACTCGATGCCGTAGGACCGGATTCCGACGAAGAAGGACCGACGGATCGTCTTCGTCAAGCACGTCCGAGCTCGGATAGCCGAGAATCCACGCAGAACGCGCGGGGTTGTGAGGCGGTTCGCGTGCGCGTTGGGGCGGACGTCGTGCTCACATTCAAGCGAGCGCAGGTTTCTGTCGCAGTTCCACCAAAAGCGACAACGTTCGCGTCGACGGTGTTCTTCAACAAGAGGTCCCAGGCCATCGCGCACGCGTTTGACGAGACGACCGGCCGCCCGGCGGCCGCGCACGCTCAGCTCCGCAGGACGTCGCAACGGCCGCGGCGACGAGAAGCACCGCGACCACGCATCAGCGCTCTGCCGTGCGCGCGTTGAGCTCCTGCAGCTCGACGCTTGGGCTTAGTTCGCGCTGAAGCCGAATATCGTGGCTGTGAGCAGGATGAGGCACGTCAGTCCACCCGCGAGCGCAATGAATCGGAACAGTCGCTCTTTCGCTCCAATACCGGAGTACGCTAGCGCAGCAGCGCACACCACCATCAGCACGACGGAAAGCACAAACATTGAACCGAGCGCCCCACCGGGAGAGCGGTATGCGTCCCAGCGGCTGCTGCCGTTGCTCCGGTAGCTGTCTTCGCCAAACACGTAGACGCTAAGCAGGGTCGCCATCAGGAGCGGCAGGGCAGCGAGAGCCGCAGAGCGGCGTGACAGTAAGCGGAGGGGGCGGGATGAGCCCGCCACCGCAACCAGCATGACTCCAGTTGCGACATTCGCGAGAAGAACGAGGCCCGGCGGCACGGGACCATCTTCTCTCCTCGCCGTCCTCCTGAGCCAGTTGACGATCCGAGGCTCCCGCTCCGCCGCTAGCCGTCATTGACGCTTGGGCGCGCGGAAGGATCAGCCACCCTGGGCGCGGCACACCCAAGAAACAGCGACGATCGTCACACGCGAACGAACGCCTCCGCCGCGATTGATGTGCTGTCGCGGTTTGGTGGAAGTGCGACAGAAACCTGCGCTCGCTCACGCGTCACAGAATGTGAGCACGACGTCCGCCCTAACTCGCACGCGAACCGCCTCGCAGAGCCGAAAACCCCCTGACACGTCCCGAAAACGCATCGACCGAATGTGATGCCTGTCTACGCCCGCCCGAATTCCCGAGCTTGAACCTGGGTATTGAAACCCCTCACCCTGTGGGGTGCAGAAACTCGTCGCGTATTCCGATCCGGCCGATTTTGCAGCGGGATCGCATTGGCCGCTATTCAAATGATGCGGCAGGTTCTTCAACGCCTCGAGTTGATTGCGTCCTCCAGGGCCCGCCGGACAAGCACCTTCGCGAGGTGGCGCCGGTACTCGACGCTGCCGTGCGTGTCGCTCGGCGGATCCGTTCCCTCGAGTGACGCGTCCGCGGCGGCCTCGACGTGGTTGGGCGTCTTCAGCTCCTGCTCCGCGGCCGTTGCGCGCACCGGTTTCGGCCCCATGTTCGTGAACGCGATCGCCGACTTGTCCACCGTCCCGTTCGAGCGGCGGACGACTGCGGTCACGCCAACGGTGGCCCAGTCCTGCGCGCGCGGCGTGAACTTCAGGTACGACCAGCCGGCCGGGCCGAGCTTCGGCACACGGATCTCCGTCAGGACGTCCTGCGGCCCGAGCACGGTGTCGAAGACGCCGGTGACGAACTCTCCGACGGGCACGGTCCGCTCGCCCGCGGGCCCTCGGAGGACGACCTCCGCGTCGAGGGCCGTCAGCACGGCCGGGAAGTCCGCGGCAGGATCGGCGTGCGCGAGCGAGCCGCCGATCGTGCCCCGGTGACGCACCTGCGGATCCCCGATCAGGCCGGCCGCGTACGAGACGACCGGGCAGTGCTCCTGCACGAGCGGGTCGTTCTGGATGTCGTAGTGTCGAGTCATCCCCCCGATCGCCAGCTTGTCGCCCGCGTCCCGCACGTACCGCAACTCGTCGATGCGGCCGATGTCCACGAGCAGGGCGGGCCGCGTGAAGCGCAGCCGCAACAAGGGGATCAACGAATGGCCGCCGGCGAGGAGCTTTGCGTCCTCACGCGAGCCGAGCAGCTCGACGGCGTGCTCGACGGACTCGGCGACCTCGTAGTCGAACGGCGCCGGGATCATGTCCTCGCCTCCTCGATTGCCCGCCAGACTCGCTCGGGAGTCGCGGGCATATCCAAGTCGGTGACGCCGAGGGGAACGAGCGCATCGACCACGGCGTTCATCACCGCCGCGGTCGAGGCGATGGTGCCCGTCTCCCCCACCCCCTTCACGCCGAGCGGGTTCGTCGGACTCGGGGTCTCCGTCCGTCCGAGCTCGTAGAAGGGAAGCTCGGCCGCCGACGGCACCATGTAGTTCATCATCGAGCCGGTGACGAGGTTGCCGTCCTCGTCGTAGACCGCCTCCTCCCACAGCGCCTGCGCGATGCCCTGCGCGACGCCACCGTGGATCTGGCCCTCAACGACCTTCGGGTTGATCACGGAGCCGACGTCGTCGACCGCGACGTACCGGATCAGATCGACGGCGCCGGTCTCCGTGTCGATCTCGACGACCGCGATGTGCGTGCCGGAGGGCCAGCTGAAGTTCGGCGGGTCGTAGACGTACGACGCCTCGAGCCCCGGCTCCATGCCGTCCGGGAGGTTGTGCGCCGTCCATGCCTGCAGTGCGAGCTCCTTCGTCGTCAGCGACTTGCCGTTCACGCTGAACGTTCCGTTCTCGTACTCGAGCTCGTCCTCGCTCACTTCGAGCTGGTGCGCGGCGATCTTGCGTGCCTTCTCGATGATGCGTTCCGCCGCGTGGTAGGCCGCGACGCCGCCTACCGTGAGGCTTCGGCTGCCGTACGTGTCCATGCCGAGCGGTGCAACCGCCGTGTCGCCGTGGAGCACCTCCACGTCTTCGTACGGGATCCCGAGCCGCTCGGCGACGATCTGGGAGAACGTCGTGACGTGACTCTGCCCGTGCGGCGAGGTGCCGATCAGCACCTGCACGGTTCCGGTCGGGAGGAAGCGGATCGTCGCCGCGTCCCAGCCGCCGGCGCCGTAACGGATCGCACCGAGCACGCGCGACGGCGCCAGGCCGCACATCTCGACGTACGTCGAGAAGCCGATGCCGAGCTGCTTCACGTCGCCGCGCTCTCTCCGGTCGGACTGCTGACGGCGGATGTCGTCGTGGTCGAGGATCTCGAGGGCGGCGTCGAGATGTGCGTCGTAGTCGCCAGAGTCGACGGTGAGCCCGGAGGCGATCGTCGCCGGGAACTCGCGCAGGAAGTTGAGCCTGCGAATCTCGAGGGGATCCTTCCCGAGCTTCCGCGCGAGCGCGTCGACGGCACGCTCGATCGCGTAGGTCGCCTCAGGTCGGCCCGCGCCACGGTACGCGTCGGTCGGCGTCGTGTTCGTAAAGACGCCCGTACACACGAAGTCGTACGCGGCGACGTCGTACGCACCGCTGTACAGCCAGGCGCCGAGGAGCGGCGTGCCCGCAGTGACGAGCTGGAGGTAGGCGCCGAAGTTGACCGTCAGCTTCGCGCGCACCGCACGGATCTTTCCATCGGAGGTCGCCGCGAGCTCGATCTCCTGGATCTGGTCTCGGCCATGGGTCGTCGCCAGATAACCCTCGCTGCGCTGCTCGATCCACTTGATCGGCCGGCCGAGCCGGCGCGCGAGCACGAGCGCGAGCGCCTCCTCCGCGTAGACGTTCAGCTTCGAGCCGAACCCGCCACCAACCGCCGGCGCGACCACGCGCAGCTTTGCTTCCGGAACGCCGGTCACCATCGAGAGCGTCACTCGCGCGATGTGCGGGACCTGCGTCGACGACCACATCGTCAGCTCGCCCGTCGCCGGGAACGGCTGGACGATGACGCCGCGCGGCTCGATCGCGTTCGGGATCAGCCGTTGCTGGCGGTAGCGCTCCCTGACGGTGACGTCCGCCTTCGCGAACTCCTCGTCGACCTCTCCCGCCGCGAGGTTCCACGTGTAGCAACGGTTAGTGTCGAACTCCTGGTGCACGAGCGGGGAGCCGTCCTCGAGCGCCTTCTCGGCGTCGATCACGGTCGGTAGGGGGTCGTAGTCGACCTGGACGAGCTCGGCTGCGTCGCGTGCCTCGCCGCGGCTCTCCGCGATCACGACCGCCACGCCGTCGCCGACGTAACGCGCTTCGCCCACGGCGAGGGGGCGATGGTTCGGCTGATTCGTGTCCTCGGTCGGGAGCCACGCACAGGGTAGGGAGACCTGCCACTCGTCTGCGAGCTCCTCGCCGGAGAACGCGGCGATGACGCCGCGGTGCGCGAGCGCACCGTCGACGTTCACCTTGGCGATGCGTGCGTGCGCATAGGGACTGCGGACGACAGCCATCCACACCATGCCTGGAAGGCTCATGTCGTCCACGAACTTAGCTTGACCCGTCAGGAGGGCCGCGTCTTCTTTGCGATCGAGCGGCGCGCCGACGACGCGGCCGACCTCGAGTTCCATGATCGTCGCCACCGTCAGACCTCCACGCCTGCGGCCGTCTGGACCGCGCGGACGATGTTGTGGTAGCCGGTGCAGCGGCAGAGATTGCCCTCGAGCGCGTGCCGGATCTCCTCCTCGCTGGGATGCGGCGTCTCGTCGAGGAGGCTGACGGCGGCCATGATGAACCCTGGAGTGCAGTAGCCGCACTGGAGGCCGTGCTGCTCGTGGAACGCCTCCTGGACGGGGTGCATCGTCCCGTATGTCGCCAGGCCCTCGATCGTCGTGATCTCGTGGCCGTCCGCCTGGACGCCAAGCAGCGTGCAGGACTTCACCGACTCGCCGTCCAGCAGCACCGTGCAGGCGCCGCAACTGGACGTATCACAGCCGACGTTCGTGCCGGTCAGGCCGAGCCGCTCGCGCAGGACGTAAACGAGCAGCTCACGCGGCTCGAGCTCGAGGACGTGCTCCGCCCCGTTAACCGTGATCGAGACCTGCCCCACTGCAGCCTCCTTTCGGCGGAAGGGAAACCTCGGGCGATCTTACGCCTCCGCAGGCGCCTCTCCAAGCGACGTCGGCGCGATCACGTAGCCGTGCCG
>JALYST010000261.1 GCA_030854665.1 Actinomycetota bacterium | reverse complement strand
TCACGATTCTCGCGAGGACGCTGCCCGCCGTTCTGGCGCGGCGAGGAGCGTACTAAGGCGCCGACTCGGCGCCGCCGACCATCGACCGTCTAGGTCTTCGTGGATTCGAACCGGCTGCATCGGGCGGCGATCGCTCAGGCAAAGAGCCGACACATCCGTTCGCCATACTGATCGCGTGGCAGGAGCACCCAAGATCCTCGCGGTTGCGTCCGCGACCGACCTCGACTTCCGGTACGGCTGCACGCCCGCGTGGTGGCAGATCTGGAAGGGCCTCAACGAGGTCGGCGTCGACCTCATCGTCACGCCCTACCGCGGGCGGGCGATCGAATCGCCCTGGTGGCGGACGGCGCCCAACCCGCTCTACCGCGAAGCCGAGCTGTTCGCGGGCGCGCGCGGAATCGCCGCCCGCCTGAAAGGCGACACGCTCCTTCGGCGCGGCGAGGACAACCCCGATGACACGATGGGGGACAGGCTCACGCGCGAGGCGATCTGGCGCTACGTCACGCCGCGCTGGCAGCGGCATCTCGAGCGCATCCTCGAGCAGGAACGTGATGTCGCAGCGGTGATCGTCTTCACCGTGCCGATGGCACATCTGCAGGGCATCCCAACTCGCTTGCGTGAGCGCTACGACGTGCCGGTCGTGTTCTACGACGGCGACGTGCCCATGAGCCTGCCGGAATTCGGCGGCATGGACACAGGGTTCAACTACTACCACGGAGCCGATCCGTCCGAGTACGACCTCGTGCTCTCGAACTCCGAGGGTGGGCTCGACCGGCTGCGCGAGCTCGGTGCACGGCGTGCGGAGGCGGTCTTCTGGGCGGCGGACCCGGAGCTGTTCCACCCAGCCTCCGTGGAGAAGGAGCACGACGTCTTCTTCTACGGCTACGGGGACAAGTTCCGGCGCGAGTGGATGAAGGAGCTCGTCGGCGAACCGAGCCGGCGTGACCCCGGAATCGACTTCGCCCTCGGTGGAACGGATTTCCGCGGCGACACCGGGAACGCGCGCATGATCGGCGACGTGCCCTTCAACGTCTTCGCGCAGGCGATCTCACGCGCCAGGATCAATCTGAACATCACGCGCCGTTCGCACGCGACCGTCTACGCGTCGTCCACGTGCCGGCCGTTCGAGCTCGCGGCCTCGGGCGCGGCGATCGTGTCCAACCCGCACGAAGGGATCGAGCGCTGGTTCGATGTCGGTTCGGAGCTCCGCGTCGTCTCGAACGCGGACGAGGCAATCGCGGCCTACCGCGAACTGCTCGACGATCCTGCGGCCGCCGAGGCAATGGGACGGCGCGCGCGTGAGCGTGCGCTCGACGAGCACACGTATGCGCATCGTGCGCGACAGGTCCTCGAGCTCGTGGGCCTGCGATCACCCGTGGCCGCCGGTGGCTGAGCTCGCGCAAGTGCCGGCGCCGCGGAGCGAGGCCGTGCTCGTGCAGATCGGCGAGTTGCGGCGCATCGCGATCGTCCCAGCGCTGAACGAGGAGGAGACGGTCGGACGCGTGATCAACGAGATCCACGCCTTCGACCCGGGGTTCGACATCGTCGTGGTCGACGACGGCTCCACGGATCGCACGGCCGGGATCGCGGCGGATGCCGGTGCGCACGTCCTCCGTCTCCCGTTCAACCTCGGCATCGGCGGCGCCGTTCAGACGGGATACCGCTTCGCTTTCGAGCGTGGCTATGACATCGCCGTCCAGGTCGATGGCGACGGACAGCACGATCCATTGCAGCTCCCGCTGATCCTCGAGCCCGTGCTGAGCGGGGAAGCCGATCTTTGCGTCGGGTCGCGTTTTGCGAGCGGCAGCGGCTACCAGTCGTCCTTCGCGCGCCGGCTGGGGATCCGGCTGTTCGCGTGGGTGGTGTCGGCCGTCGTGCGTCAGAAGGTGACGGACACGACCTCCGGTTTCCGGGCCGTGAACAGGAAGGGCATCGCGCTCTTCGCCGCCGACTACCCGCACGACTATCCGGAGGTCGAGGCCACTATCATGTGCGTGAAGCACAAGTTGCGCCTACGCGAGGTTTCGGTCGAGATGCGCGAGCGCGCCGGCGGCGAGTCTTCGATCACCGCGCTGAGCTCGATCTACTACATGACGAAGGTGCTGCTTGCGATCTTCGTCGGTCTCTTTCGCCGCTACGCCGTGCCGCCAGAGGAGGAGCATCGCCGATGACACCGCTTCCCGTTTCGATCGCTGCCGCGGTCGCGTCCTTCTTGCTGCTTCTCGTGGTGTTCGAGTTGATTCGCTCGCGACGTCTCCGCGAGCGCTACGCGTTGCTGTGGTTGCTGACGGGCGCCGTGCTGCTCGGCCTGTCCGTCTGGCGTGACGGCCTCAACACGATCGCGGGTTGGTTCGGCGTCGAGACCTATCCACCGGCGATTCTCGGCGCCATCGGCGCGCTCTTCATCCTCGTCGTGCTGCTCCACTACTCGACCGTGATCTCCAGGCTCTCCGACCAGAACACGATCCTTGCCCAGCGCCTCGCTCTGCTCGAGCAGCAGCAGCGCGAGGGCGACGAGGATCAGGGAACCGTGACGGTGAGCGGTGGGCTGACGACGTAGACGTCACCAAGCGCTGCATCGTTCAGCCAGTTGGCAGCCACGCCGATGCGGTAAGACCAAATCCCGGCGCCCGGTTGATCGTCGAACGATCGGCCTCGCACCGATCCCACGTCGTCCACGTAGAGCTGGCAGTTGTCGGACGAGCCTCGAAGCCTCCCGCCGCAGGCAACACCGCCGCCGGCGCCTTTCGCCCGAAGCACCCGATAGAAGACTGACGCCGCGCCGGCCGGATGTGGTCGCCAGTCGAGGTGAACGACGTTCCCCTTGGTTGTAACTGCGAGTCCGACGTCGGAGACCGGGATGAGACTGTCTCCGAGACGAACCGCCTGCCGCCCGCCGTCGTGGAGCCGGGGGGTCGCCGCGATCACGCCGAGCGGGAGGGCTGCGAACACCAACAGGGCAGCGGCGAAGACGATGCTCCTCCTGCGGCCGGCGAGCACGGGCGAGGGCCGCTCGGGCCTAGCGCGCATCCCGGGCACGAGGAGAACAATCCCAGCGGCAAGCAGCAGATACGCGGGAAACGCAGGCATCAGGATGCGGAAAAAGCTCGCATCGTCGATGGAAGCGGGGATATAGGTTCCCTTCACGAGTAGGAAGACGATGAACCAGCTCCCGACGAGGAGAAAGGCGCGTCGCGATCTCGCCAGCAGCGCGATGCAGCCTGCAACGGGGAGCCATTCGATCACTCGTGCCACCCAGAAGTGTTCGCGCAGTGCGATCAGCACCTGGTGCAGATGAGCCCAGCTGTTCAAGCTCGGGCTGTGGATTCGATGGATGAGACCCTCGACCCCGGAGGCGAGCCGCACAGGCTCTGCGGGTGCAGCGGCGAGCTCGCCGAGCCCGCGGTACTTCCAGAGCGCGAGGGTCAAAACGGCGGGTGCGAGCCCGGCGACGAACAGAGGCAGCGCGCGCCATCGTTCCACCGTGAGCAACAGTGCGGGCGCGACGAGGAAGATCGCGTTCGACGGCTTGATCGCGATCGACCAGCCGGCCGCGAGCCCTGCGGCAGCGGCCGGTTGCCAAGCAGCCGAGTCGACCGCGCGGAGGCAGAAAAAAGCGCTGACCAGGAGTGTGACGGTTGCAGGAAAATCCGGCAC
>JALYST010000248.1 GCA_030854665.1 Actinomycetota bacterium | reverse complement strand
GTCTGGGTGGGCACGGTCGCCCTCGCGACGCTGTTCTTCCGGCCGAACGTAGACTTCGCCGATCGCTGACGAACTTCGCATCGTCGCTCGGCCCAGCTTGCGCGAGCCGGTCTTGATCGCAGCATTTCGCGGCTGGAACGACGGGGGCCAGGGGGCCTCGCTCGCCGGTGGCTACCTCGCGAAGATCTGGGAAGCGGACCGGTTCGCCGACATCGAGCCGGAGGACTTCTTCGACTTCCAGGCCACCCGGCCGCACGTCTCGCTCGTCGACGGTCAGACACGTCACATCGACTGGCCGGAGAACGCCTTGTACCACGCGCCGATTCCCGGTCTCGATCGTGACGCAGTCTTGCTGCTCGGCATCGAGCCGAATCTGCGTTGGCAGACCTTCACCGGCATGATCGTCGACCTCGCGCGCGAACTTGGCGTCGAGATGATGATTACGCTCGGGTCGTTGCTCACCGACGTGCCGCACACCAGACCATCGCCCGTGACCGGCGGAGCGACCGATCAGGAACTGATCGAGCGTCTCGGCCTGCAGCGCTCGCGCTACGAAGGGCCAACCGGCATCGTCGGCGTGCTTCACGACGCGTGCAACCGGGCGAGCATTCCGTCAGTCAGTCTCTGGGCCGCAGTCCCGCACTACGTCTCGCTGGCGCCGAGCCCGCGCGCAGCGCTCGCGCTCTGCCAGCGCCTGGGCGACGTGCTCGGGACGCAGATCGACACGGCTGAGCTCGAGGAGGCCTCGGAGCGCTACAGCGAGCAGGTGAGCGAGGCAGTCTCGTCCGACGACGAGACCTCGGCCTACGTCGAGGAGCTCGAGCAGCGCGCCGAGTTGCTCGAAGACGAGGACGACCTACCCTCCGGCGAGTCACTGGCGGCCGAGCTCACGCGCTTCCTCCGCGAGCGCGAGCGCGGCAATGGCGGGCCGGAACGCGGCCCGTCGGAACAGCCTTAGTACCCCTACCGGCAATACCCAACGGTCGTACCGGCGAAGCCGGTACGACCTCCTCTGGTCGGCATCGCGAGCGATGCCTCAGTGCCGGCCTCTGGCGCGCGATCACGGGGCGCCAGAGGCCACCCTCGCCCTTAGCCAGGCAGACCAGCCTGGCTGCGGTCGAGTGCGGCGTCCGGCTTGGTGCTCGCGACCCAGAGACTCGGCAGCATCACCGGCAGGGGTACTAACCGAACGTAAGAGCGTATGCGGCCAGCCCGCGGGTGAAGCTGAGCTCGAGGAGGCCGTCCGAGGCGCGCTTCTGGGTGACGAGCGTGTAGAGCCTGTCGCCATCGATCCGCACGGTTCGCTGCAGCTTGCCGTTCAGCTTGACCGTCACGAAGCCGTGGCCGGTGAGCACGAGATGCACCGTGCGGGCCCCGAAGTGCAGACGCAGGCGCGCGTTGTCCCCGGCGACGATCCGCTCTCCTTCGACCTTCCACGTTCCGGCGTACGCGTACGAGTCTTGCGTCAGTGACGCCGGGAAGCGATACGCGGCCGACCGATCGGTTCGCAGCGGCGAGCCCGTGTAGTTGCCGATACGCAGGTAGCCGAGATACGACTCGGGTGTTCTAAGCTCGCGCGGCGTGCGATCCGCATCACGCCCAGCTTGAGGCAGCTGACCGGCCTTGCCCGCTTCGAGCAACAGACGGATGTTTCGCTCGGTTTGCGCATAATCCCCTTCGCCGAAATGGACGTGGCGTACTCGTCCTGCCTGGTCGACCAGGTAGTCCGCAGGCCAGTAGTTGTTCGCGTACGCCTTCCAGGTCCCGTAGCTGTTGTCTAGTGCGACCGGGTAGCGAACGCCGAGTCGCTTGACGGCTGCACGGACGTTGCCGAGGTCGTGCTCGAATGCGAACTCCGGCGTGTGCACACCGAGGATGACGAGGCCCTTCGAACGGTAGCGTGCATCCCACGCTTTCAGATACGGGAGCGTGCGCAAGCAGTTGATGCACGAGTACGTCCAGAAGTCGACGAGCACCACCTTGCCGCGGAGGCTGGAGAGGTTGAGCGGGCGCGAGTTGATCCACGCCGAGACGTCGTGAACGTCGGGGGCGGCGCCGTAATCCTTCAGCGGCACCTTTCCGAGCTGCGATGCCAGCTGCTGCCCGCGCGGGACGAAGATCGGTTTGGTCTTCCCTCCGAGGCGGTCGAGCCG
>JALYST010000250.1 GCA_030854665.1 Actinomycetota bacterium | reverse complement strand
AGCCGCTCATGGGGCAGCGTCTGCCCAATGAGCGAGGGAAGGGGCAGCGGGGGAAACCGTGAGGTTTCCCCTCTTGTTCTCCTCGGCCCACGCGGCGATCTCAGCGGCGCGGGGGCTGGGGCGATCCCTGAAGAAGGGAGCTCGTGAGGGAAACATGGTTTCCCTCACGGGAGCGAGCCGCAGGCGAGCGACGCTCATGCGCCGCCCCTCGGGCTAATGCTGGAAGGCAGAACGGTGGCGGTGGTCGTTCCCGCCTACGACGAAGAGACTCTCGTCGCGACGACCATCCAGGGTGTCCCCGACTTCGTCGACCGGATCTTCGTCGTCGACGATGCGTCTCGAGACGGCACGGCGGCGGCAGCCCGCGCCGCCGGAGATCCCCGCGTCGAAGTGGTCACGCACGAGCGCAACTCTGGTGTGGGCGCGGCCATCGTGACGGGCTACCAGCGCGCGCTCGCCGAGGGAATCGACGTTGCGTGCGTGATGGCCGCCGACAACCAGATGGATCCGAGCGACCTGAAGAAGATCGCACTGCCGGTTGCGCGCGGCGAGCTCGACTACGCCAAGGCCAACCGCCTCATCTCCGGCGAGGCCTGGAAGGTGATCCCGCGCTCCCGCTATCTGGGGAATGCCGTTCTCTCGTTCCTGACGAAGATCGCGTCGGGCTACTGGCACGTCGCCGACTCGCAGTCCGGCTACACGGCGGCGAGCCGTGAGATCCTCGAGCAGCTCGACCTCGACCGCATCTATCCGGGATACGGGATGCCGAACGACATGCTCGTCCATCTGAACGTCTGGAACGCACGGGTGAGGGACATCCCGTCGCGTCCGATCTATGGCGTCGGCGAGCAGTCGGGCATCAAGATCCGGAAGGTCATCCCGCGGATCTCGTGGCTGCTCGTAAAGGGCTTCTTCTGGCGGATGCGTGAGAAGTACGTGATCCGGGACTTCCATCCGCTCGTCTTTTTCTACGCCTTCGGCTTCCTGATGACCCTGCTCGGGCTGGGGCTCGGTATCGCAGAGGTGGTCTTGCGGATCATGGGCAACGCGGTGTCCGTCGGGACGGTCGTGCTCGTCGCGCTGCTGCTGATCTTCGGCTCGCAGTTCACGCTGTTCGCGATGTGGTTCGACATGGAGTCGAACAAAGACCTACGCTGAGCTGCTGGTAGTCCTCGAGGCCACAGTCTCCAGCAAGGACGAGCTGTCAGCCTCCGTCCCGGGCGGTTGCACGGGCATAGTCCGGCAAATGGCCACGATGGCCGGCCGTGGCTGTAAAGCCCTCGTAAAGTCTGCGGCCCGGCGAAAGGCGCCCCGGTAGCATCCTGCGGATGCCCACCGCGGTTGTGACTGGTGGGGCCGGGTTTCTCGGCTCCCATCTCTGTGATCACCTGATCTCGAAGGATTACCGCGTCGTCTGCGTGGACAACCTCGACACGGGCTCGCTGCAGAATGTCGAGCACCTCCGGGGCGACAACTTCCTCTTCATCAACCAGGACGTGACGCTCCACCTGGAGCTCGACGAGCCGGTCGACGCCGTCTATCACCTTGCGGCTCTTGCCAGTCCCATCGACTACCTGCGCATGCCCCTGCACTCGCTCAAGGTGGGCTCCTACGGCACGCACAACGCGCTCGGGCTGGCGAAATTCAAGCGTGCCCGCTTCCTGCTCGCTTCGACGAGCGAGGTCTACGGCGATCCCCAGGTGCACCCGCAGCCGGAGACCTACTGGGGCAACGTCAATCCGATCGGTCCCCGTGGCGTGTACGACGAGGCCAAGCGCTACGCGGAGGCGATGTCGATGGCGTACCACACCCAGCAGGGCGTCGACACCGCGATCGTGCGGATCTTCAACACCTACGGCCCTCGGATGCGCCCGAGCGACGGTCGCGCGGTTCCCACGTTTGTGCGACAGGCACTGGAGGGCAAGCCCCTCACTGTGTTCGGCGACGGCTCTCAGACGCGCAGCTTCTGCTACGTGGACGACCTCATTCGGGGGCTCGTGGCGCTCGCCGAGTCGGGCGAGCATCTCCCTGTCAACATTGGGAACCCGACTGAGTTCACGCTCAACGAACTGGCCGAGACCGTCCTCCGGATCACCGGCTCGAAGAGCGATGTCGTCTACGAGGCGCTGCCCGTCGACGACCCGCAGGTCCGGCAGCCCGATATCACCCGCGCGCGCCAGCTCCTCGGCTGGGAACCGACGATCCAGCTCGAGGAAGGGCTGCGCCGCATGCTGCCGAGTTTCGGACGGGAGCCGGTCGTTGCCTAGGCGCATCGGGGTAGCGGCGGCGATCGTTCTCGTCGCTGCCGGTTTCGCCGTGCCTGCGGCCCAGGCCAAACCGCACCTGCTGGTTGGCGTCCAGGACGACGCGATAACGCTTCACGGCAACCCCACCTTCACCTTCCCAACCCTGAAGCAGCTGCGCGCGCAGATCGTGCGCATCAACCTGAACTGGAACGACGTCGCCGACAAACGTCCGGCACATCCGCAGGATCCGTCCGACCCCGCTTATGACTGGCGGCTCTACGACCGCGCGATCAAGTACGCGGCGCAGTACGGCATGCAGGTCTTGCTCACGATCCTGTACACACCGTCCTGGGCGAACGGCGGCGGCGCGCGCAACGTCCCGCCGAGCAACTACACAGACCTGCGCAACTTCGCGTACGCGGCCGCGACGCGCTACAGCGGCCACTACATCACGAACACGGACCAGTTCGACGAGGTCTATCTGCCGGCGGTGAAGTACTGGCTTGCGTGGAACGAGCCGAACAACCCCAACTGGCTGCAGCAGGTGTCCGGCGGAAAGTTCGTCAGCCCGCGTTCGTACGCGCGGATCTGCACGGCGATCTGGGAGGGCGTGCACTTCACGAACTTCGAGGGCGAGAAGGTCGCCTGCGGGGGGACCGGGCCGCGCGGGAACAACGCACCACGGTCGAGTCGGCCCTCGTTGTCGCCTGTGGCGTTCATGACCCTCGCCCGCCGCGCGGGGCTTCGGAACCTCGACGCATACGCGCATCATCCCTACTACAGCAGCCCGAGTGAGACTCCCGCGTCGCGTCCCGGCGGCTCCGCCGTGGAGCTAGGAAACATCAACGTGCTCATCTCGGCCGTGAACAAGCTCTGGGGCAAGAAGCGCATCTGGATCACCGAGTACGCGTGGCAGACACGTCCCCCCGACAATCTCTTTGGGGTGTCGTACGCGCGGCAGGCTGCGTACGTGCGCCAGTCCTATGCGATCGCGCGGGCCAATCCGCGCATCGACTTGATGGTGTGGTTCATGCTCCGCGACGACACGAATCTCTCGATCGGGTGGCAGTCCGGCTTCCTGACCGCCTCGGGGAAGAAGAAGCCTTCTTTCAGCGTGTTCGCCCGCCTGCCGCACTGAGCAGCGAGCGATAGAGTCTGTCGACGTCGTCGACGAGCCGCTCGACCGCATAGCGTGGCAGCACGCGCTCGCGGCCGTGCTTCCCCATCCGAGCGCGCAGCGCGGGATCGCGCGCAAGGCGGCCGAGCCGCTCGGCGAGGTCGTCCGTCGCCCCTGCCTCGACCAGAAAGCCGTCCTCGCCGTCCCGAACAACATCCGGGACGCCGCCGACACGCGTGGCCACGACAGGACGCTCCGCCGCAAGCGCCTCGATGACGGTCACGGGTGTCCCCTCGTTCCCCGAGGGGAGCACCAGCGCGTCGAAGGCCGCATAGAAGGGCGCAACGTTTTCCTGGTAGCCCAGGAAGAACGTGTCGCGGGCGACGCCGAGCTCGTGCGCGCGCTGTTCCAGCAGCACGCGGTCAGGGCCGTCACCGACCATGCACAGGACGGCGTCGACCCCGCTGTCCCGCAGGCTCTTGAAGGCGATGAGCACGTCGTCCGTCCGCTTCACGGCCGTCATGCGGCCGATCCAGCCGACGGCGAAGCGTTCGCCGGAAATGCCGAGATAGCGCCGGCTCTCGGCGCGGCCGTTCGCCTCGGGCGCGACGCGCTCGTCCAGCTCGATACCAAGCCGAATGACGACGAAGCGCTCTCGAGGAGCGACGCCGAGAGCGACGAGGTCGTCGCGCACCTGCGGGCTGACCGCGATGAGAGCGGTCGTGCCGCCGGCGAGCCACCGCTCGAGCAGCCGGAAGAGAAGCGAGCGAACAGGCCCGAAGTAGCCCCGGAGGACGTGGCCGTGAAACGTGTGCACGACGATCGGCGGCCGCCGCGAGCCGGCCAGGCGCGCAGCGACACGACCGACGGTCCCCGCCTTCGCGGTGTGGGTGTGGAGGATCTGCGGCCGCTCTTTTCTGATCAGCTTCGCGAGCCTGATCGTCGCCATCAGGTCGCGCAGTGGAGAGATCTCGCGGCCGAGCTCGTCGATCCGCACGATCTCGACGTCCCGCGCATCCGCAACGAAAGCCATCGAGTCCTCTCCGCGGGCGAGCGAGCCTGCGACCAGCGTCGTGTCGTAGCCGCGCTTCCTCAGGCCCTCCGTCAGGTACGCGACGTGCAACGCCGGCCCGCCCATGTTGAGCCGGGCGATGACGCGGAGGATTTTGATGCGCTTGTCAGACCCGGGCAACGATCGCCTCGGCCGTGAGCTCGAGCCCTGCGGCGAGGTCGATGCGCGGCTCGTACGCCAGCAGCTCGCGCGCCGCGGTGATGTCCGCCCAGGAATCCCGGATGTCTCCAGGACGCGGCGGCTCGTAGCGCTTCTCGACCGGCTTGCCGAGAATGACGCCGATCGTCTCCGCGACGTGGTTCACGCTGGCAGGTGAGCCCGCGGCGATGTTGAACGTGCGTCCGCTGGCGTCGGGCGTATCCGCCGCTCGAAGCGTGGCGTCGACGACGTTGCCGACGTACGTGAAGTCACGCGACTGCTCGCCGTCGCCGTAGATGGTCACCGGCTCGCCCTGGTCGATGGCCGCAATGAAGAGCGGTATGGCCGCGGCGTATTGCGAGTACGGGCTCTGCCGCGGTCCGAACACGTTGAAGTATCTGAGGACGACGGTTTCGAAGGAGTCGTACACGCGGCCGAAGCTGATGCAGTAGCGCTCCGCTGCAAGCTTCGCGACGCCGTAGGGAGAGATCGGGTCCAGAGGAGTCGACTCCGACGTCGGGAGCTCCCGGCTCGATCCGTAGACGGACGTGGAGGATGAGAAGATCACGCGCCGCACGCCTTCGTCACGCGCGGCCAGCAGCACGTTGAGCGTGCCTTCGATGTTGACGGCGCTCGACGTGAGCGGGTCCTGCACGGAGCGCGGCACGGATCCGAGTGCCCCGAGGTGGTACACCACGTCGATGCCGCGCACCGCCGCGTGCACGCGCTCGTAGGAGCG
>JALYST010000234.1 GCA_030854665.1 Actinomycetota bacterium | reverse complement strand
TCGAACTACATCAAGCGGCTACCCGTGACGGCGTATCGCGAGCAACGCCGCGGTGGCATCGGCGTCATGGGCATGGATCTGAAGGACGAGGACTACATCGAGCATCTCTTCGTGGCGTCCACGCATGACTACATCCTCTTCTTCACGAACGTCGGCAAGGTCTACAGGCTCAAGGTGCACGAGCTGCCGCTCGGCTCACGCCAGTCGAAGGGCCGCGCGATCCAGAACCTGCTGCCGTTCCGGCAAGACGAGCAGGTGCGCGCAGTGGTGCAGACGCGCGACTTCAAAGAGGCCGAGTACCTCGTCTTTGCGACGAAGAACGGTGTCGTGAAGAAGACGCGGATGTCCGCCTACAACACGCCTCTACGCTCTGACGGGATCATCGCGATCAAGATGCGTGAGGGCGACGAGCTCGTCGGCGTCCGGCATGCCTCGGGGACCGACGACATCCTGATGGTGTCGCGCAGGGGCCAGGCGATTCGCTTCCACGAGACAGACGTGCGGCCGATGGGGCGGGATGCCTCCGGCGTGCAGGGCATGCGGCTACGCGCCGACGACGAGGTGATTGCGGTCAACGTGGCGCAGGACGACGCGGACGTGCTCGTAGTGACGGAGAACGGCTACGGGAAGCGCACCCCGGTCCGCGACTATCCGGTGAAAGGCCGCGGTGGGCTCGGGGTCAAGACCGTGCAACTGACTGAAGCGAAGGGGCAACTGGCAGGCTCGCGCGTCGTGCGTGACGGTTATCAGGTGATGCTCATCTCCGACGGCGGCACGGTGATCAAGATGTCGGTTGACGACATCAAGCGGTCAGGACGTTCGACGCAGGGCGTCATCGTGATGCGGCTGCGCGAAGGGGAGCACGTCTCCACCCTGGCGCCGGTCGTCGAGTCTGAGGACAAGAGCGAGGCCACGAACAGTCCTGAACCTGTCCCGCAGGCATAGGCGCACGCCACAAACCTCGCCAAACCGGTACCCCAAAAGGGGGAGATTTTGAAGCCACCCCTTCCCGATCAGGAAAAAGCGCGATATACCTTTGAAACACGGGGTCCCAGCGCACAGGAAGACGAGGAAAACATGGTTGTCAGCAGGCAGGTAGACCTTCTCGAGCCGATCGATCTCGCCGAGCATCTGGGCAAGGTGGAGCTCTATCTGGGTCAGGTCTGTCAGATCGCCGGCATCTCGAAGATGCAGCTCGACTACTGGACGAACAAGGCTCAGATCCCCACCAAGGGGAAGAAGCAGCGCATCTACGACATCGATGCCCTCGAGACGGTCATGTTGATCAAGCAGGCGAAGGACAAGGGCCTCAACCTCGGCGCCGCGATCGACGCCGCCCGACGGTTCCGGGAAGTTCAATCCACACCGACACGGCCCGAATCTGCACCTGAGCTCTAACTAAGCGTCGCGTAGCCTGACCGCTGCCTCCTCGGGCGGCACCGTGTTGACGAAGATGCCCGCGCCGAGCTCCAGGCCGGCGAGGCTGTTGAGGCGCGGGAAGAGCACGAGCCGCCAGTCGTTCGGGGCTCGTTCGAGCCACGCGTTCAGTGGCAGCTGACCCTCCAGCCGTTGCAGCCGGCGAACGACATTGGCAAGGAGCTTCAACGCTGTCGCTAGTCGCGCGCTCTTCAGGGCGTCCGGTTCGGGTTCGGTTGGTGCGATCACCGTTTCGTACGGCACGCGGCTTGCCCACGGGCAGGCGACGACGACGCCGTCCCGTTCGAAGACGGTCTCCGCGCGCGGCCGCTGCCTTGGCGGCGACGGTTCGGGAAGCCAGACCAGCTGCGAATGGGAGTGCGGGAGGCTGGCGCCCGCCTCGCGCCCTTCGTTCAGCAGCGGGAAGACGTAACCGGGCTCGTCCGCGGCGCGACGACGCCATGCTTCGGCCACGAGCTCGAGCTCCTCGTCCTCGGCTTCGGCGATTGAGCGGATGTGCCGCCGGCTGTGCACGACCACTTCTTGCCGCTCGAGTGCCGGGTAAAGGTTGGGGACCACTCGCACCTTCCAGTCGCCTTGCTCGGGAAGCACGAGCGTCTGGGGTGGCGTCATGTCTTCATGCCCGGTGCAGAACGGGCACGACGCGAGCTCGCCCGCGGTCGGAGGATCGAGCGCCGGCCGGATCGCGCCGGGACGCTTTGCCCTGTGGGGAGCGATCACCGCGACGCGCCCCGAATCCGGATCGCGGCGGAGCTCGCCGCTCAGATCGGCTCGCCGGCCTTCTTTTCCAGGAAGGGCCGGATCAGGTCGACCGGGAACACGATCGTCGTCGCCTGGGAAGAGCCAAGCTCGAGAAGTGTCTGCAGGTAGCGCAGCTGCAAGGCAACCGGTTGCTCGCCGATCACCGCGGCTGCGTCCTTCAGCCGTTCGGCCGCCTGGAACTCGCCCTCGGCGTTGATGATCTTCGCGCGCCGCTCACGTTCGGCTTCGGCCTGTCGCGCCATCGCGCGTTGCATCGAGGACGGAATCTCGACGTCCTTCACCTCGACGATGGAGACCTTGATGCCCCAAGGGGCAGTCGACTCGTCGATGATCCCTTGCAGAATTCCATTGATCTTCTCGCGCTCCGACAGGAGCTCGTCGAGCACATGCTGGCCGAGGACCGAGCGCAGTGTCGTCTGCGCGATCTGGGAGGTCGCGACCATGAAGTTCTCGATCTGCACGATCGCGTCCTTCGGGGCGACGATGCGGAAGTACGCGACCGCGTTGACACGCACGGGAACGTTGTCCTTGGTGATGACTTCCTGTGGCGGGACGGTCAGCGTGATCGTGCGCAGGTCGACCTTCACCATCCGGTCGACCACCGGGATCAGCAGGAAGAGGCCCGGGCCCTTCGGCTCGGGCAGTAGGCGGCCGAGCCGGAAGATGATGCCGCGCTCGTACTCCCGCGCAACCTTGATTGCCGAGAAGAGGAACAGGACGACCAGGAACAACAGGACGGCGACGAGCACGAGTGCGACGCTCATGGCCTGATCCTACGCGTTTAGGTTGCTTCGGGACGGACGGTCAGGGTCAAGCCGTCCAGCGACTCGACGCGCACGCGCTCGCCAGGGTGAAGCTTCTCTCCGCTCGCAGCCCGCGCCTGCCACAGCTCCCCGTTCAGGAAGACGAGGCCGTCGCCTCGCACTTCACCCACGGTGCCGGCGATCAGCTGTGGCCCGACCTCGACGGGCCTGCGCCGTACCTGGAGCGCCTTGGTCATCGCGAAGACCCAGGCCGCTCCGAGGGCGAGTGCGACTCCGATCACAAGCGGCTTCGACGTGTGGTAGCCGGGCGCGTTCTGGAAGAGCATGATCGAGCCCACCGCGAGGCTGATCAGTCCGGCCACGGTCAGTGCGCCGTGTGTCGTCACGTGCACGTCGATTACCAGTAGCGTCACTCCGAGGAGCATCAACACGAGTCCGCCCCAGCTGATCGGCAGAACCGAGAAGCCGAAGAGCGCGGTGATAAGCGCGACTACCCCGAGTGCGCCGGGCAATACGACGCCGGGATGAAAGATCTCGAAGCCGATTCCAGCGAGGCCTGCGAGGAAGAGCAACGGGAGGATGTTCGGATCGATCAGCGTGTTGAGCAGTCGCGTGAAGAAGCCGAGGTGCTCATTGTCGATCTGCGCGCCGGCGAGGTGGAGCGTGAAGCCACGCGGCTTCGTCTTGACGCCGTCCGCCTGTTCGAGCAACGACGGCAGTGTGGGCGCGACCGCGTCGATGACGTTCATCTTCAACGCCTCAGGGGCAGTTGCGTTCGTGGCTTCGCGCACTGCGCGGTCTGCCCAGTCGACATTGCGTCCGTGGCTCTGCGCGAGCGCTCGCAATGACGCGGCCTCGTGGTTGATGAGCTTGCGTCGCAGATCGGAGTCGATGTTCGCCCCGCCCGAGCTGATCGGGGTCGAGGAGCCGATGTTCGTCTGGGGCGCCATTCCCAGAAAGTCGGCGGCTTCGGCAATCCAGACGCCGGCCGAGCCGGCCGCCGCTCCGTTTGGCCCCACCCAGACCAGCACAGGCACCTTCGCGTTCAGCTCGCAGAGCACGATCTTGTCCTTCGACTGCAGCAGGCCGCCGGGCGTGTTGAGGACGATCACAGCTGCGGTGTAGCCGTCCTTCGCCGCGCGGCTCAGGTTGTCGCAGACGAAGTTCTCGGTGACGGGATTGACGTCCGCGTCGAAATGGATCGCGAGGACGCGTGGAGCCGCTGCGGACGCCGAAGAAGCAAAGGCGAGGAACGCCCCGACGAGCAAAAGCCCCCGCAAACAGGCGTTCTTCAACTCGTAAGGATTCTATCAGGGCAGGGCGTGGACCCTTGAGGCCGAAGCCGGATACAGGCACCCTGGACCGAGGTTGCCGCCGTCATGAGGTCTCTCCTACTCGTAGTGCTTGCATTCTGCGCCGTGCCCGCTACAGCTATGGGCGGCATTTCGCTGACCGAGCGCGAGGTGCCGCTGCACGGTGGGCGCGCTCTTGTCGCTGCAACGCCACGGTTCGACATGGTCGGCCTGCACTGGCGAGGCCCCGGCGCGGTGCAGTTCCGCACGCGCTCGCTCGAGGGACGGTGGAGTGCCTGGCGTCGTGCAGACCCGGAGGCCGAGGATCTCCCGAACGTCGGAAGTCCCGAGACGCGTGCGGCGCTCGGCTGGCGTCTCGGGAACCCCTACTGGACAGGCTCCTCCGATCGAATCGAGTACCGCTTGCACGGGCGCGTCGAGCGACTGCGAGCGTACTTCGTTCACAGCCCCGAGGTGCGCATTCCGCTGCGCCGGGTTTCCATGGCCGACTCGCCGCCGCTGCTCGGGCGCGAGGCCTGGGGTGCGAATGAGGCGATACGCCGCGCGCCTCCGCGATACGCCACGAGCGTTCAGTTCGCACTCGTCCACCACACCGCCGGCAGCAACTCGTACACCCCCTCGCAGTCCGCAGCCATCGTGCGCGGCATCGAGGTCTACCACGTGAAGGGCAACGGCTGGAACGACATCGGTTACAACTTTCTGGTCGACAAGTTCGGGCAGGTGTTCGAAGGCCGCTACGGCGGTGTCGACAAGAACGTGATCGGGGCGCATGCGGAAGGGTTCAACACCGGCTCCACCGGTGTCGCGGTGCTCGGCACGTACGGTTCGACAGCGCCTTCCGCTGCAGCGCGCACGGCCCTCAGCAATCTCCTGGCGTGGCGTCTCGACGTCGCGCACGTGGATCCGCAATCGACGCTCAAGTGGGTATCCGGGGGAAACGCGCGCTTCGCGTCGGGCGTCCCGGTGATGCTGCGCGCGGTCTCAGGGCACCGTGACACGGGCTTGACGACGTGCCCGGGCACCGCGTTCTACGCCCAGCTCGACGCCATCGCGCGTCAGACTGCGAGCGTCGGGCTGCCGAAGCTGTACACGCCCTCGGTTCGCGGCGGCATCGGCGGCCAGGTGCGCTTCCAGGCTCGTCTGAGCGAGTCGCTTCCCTGGACGGTGACGGTCACTGACTCGACGGGCAAAGCGGTCGCGAGCGGGACCGGCGAGAGCCAGGACATCGACTGGACCTGGGACGCCGCGACCGCGCCGCAAGGGTCGTACGCCTGGACGATCGCCGCGGGCGACACGGTGCGCCCGGCCAGCGGGACGATCGGCGCGAAGCCGGTTGCGCTCGCGATCACCTCGGCGACCGCGCTGCCGCGCACGATCACTCCGAACGGCGACGGCCAGACCGACTCCACCCAGATCTCTTACACCCTCACGGCGCCGGCAACCGTCACCGCCACGCTGCGCGGGCCCGACGGGAGGGATCTCTCCGTCCTCTTCTCGCAAGCTCGGCTGCCCGGAAAGCAATCGTTTCGCTTCGCTGCCGCGGGCGTGGCGGACGGGCGCTACGAGATCGTGCTGAACGCGACCGACGGCCGTGCGACGGTGACCTCGTCAGTGTCCGTTCTGGTCGACAGGACCGTCCGCCGTTTCGCCGCGGCACCGCTGGCCGTCTCGCCCAACGGCGACGGTGTCGGGGACGAGCTCACGTTCGGCTTCGAGTTGACGCGAGTCGCAGCCGTGAAGCTCGAGATCGCACAGGCGGGAAAGACATTGAGCTCCGTCTACGCCGCAGACCTTCTGCCGGGAATGCAGACCGTCTCATGGAACGCAAGCGGGCTGAAGGACGGCAAGTACGCCGGCCTGCTCACGGCGACGAACGACCTCGGTACCGTCGCGCACACCGCGCCGTTCCGGATCGACACGGTTGCGCCCGACCTCCGCGTGCTCTCCTTCCGCGGGCTGCGCTTTCGGGTCAGCGAGCCGGCGACCATTCGCTTGACGCTGAACGGCAAGCTCGTGACCCGCTCCGTCCGCGCCGGTGTCTTCTCGTTCCGCGCGCAACGCATTCGCACTGTCCGTGTCGTCGCACAGGACGCAGCCGGGAACGTCAGCCGCACGCTCAAGTACCGCTAGTCCCGGGCAACCCAGGCGTCATACGCCCGCTCAAGCTGATTTAGGGTCGCTGCGAGCAGTTGCACGCGGCTTACGGGCTTGCCCAACTCGAGGCGAAGTGAGGTCGGCTCCGTCTGTGCGTCCGCCGGGAGCTGCGCGAGTGTCTGGTTGGCGTTCACGCCGATCCCTAGGATGACGCGTCCCTCGCTCGACTCCGCCAGGATTCCGGCGACCTTGCGGTCGCCGACGAGGACGTCGTTTGGAAATTTGATCGCAGGCTCGAGCCCTGTCACCTCCACGATCGCCTCCGCGACCGCGTCGCCCGCGACGAGGGAGAGCTCCGGCAGCCGCGGCGCTTCCACCGCAGGGAGCAGGAGGACGGAGACGAGCACGCTCGTGCCCGCGGGGGCCTCCCAGGCGCGACCGAGGCGCCCTCGCCCCTCGGTCTGCTCCTCCGCCACGGCGATCGCTCCTTCTGTCTCGTCGCCCGCCAGCATTCGCTGTGTGGAGGCTGTGATCTCGGCGTAGCGATAGACACAGCCGAAGCGGCCACGGAGGAGGGGTTTCACGGCGTCCGGGGCGAGCGAGTCCCTCACGCTCCTAGACTAGAGCGGAGAGATGCAACTGCCACGCGGGCGCCGGCGTCAAATCCAGCAGTCCTTCCGTTCGGAAGGGTCTCTTGCGTACGCACGGCTGAGTGATCCGATCTTGGTGAAAAAGAGCGAAAGACGGCGACGCGAGGGCTCTCGAGGTTCTCTGCGAACGGCATGCGCCACGCGTGGAGAAGCTCGCGGGCCGTCTGCTTCGCGATCCCGAGGATGCGCGCGACGCGGCGCAGGAAGCGCTGGCGAAGCTCTGCGTCAAGATCAGGCAGTTCCGGGGCGAATCGCAGTTCGCGACCTGGCTGCACCGGCTGACCATCAACGCGTGCCGAGATGTGGGGAACCGGCAGCGGGCCCGAGCGTGCGAGCCGCTGCTCGAGGATCGCCGGGCCGCCACGGACGCGGATCCCGCGCGCGAGGCCGACCGGGCGGAGCTGCGCGGGGAGCTGAACCGTTGTCTCGCAGAGATCGCGCCCGAGCAGGCCCGCGTCGTCGTTCTGAAGGACGCGCTCGGCCTTTCGTTCGAGGAGATCTCGGTCGCCGCCGACATGCCCGTCGGGACGGCGAAGTGCTACGCGCATCGCGGCCGCAGCCATTTGCGGGCCAAGCTCTCGGACGTGGCGTGACCTTCGCTCGCCTGCGACTCGCTCGCGTGAGGGAAACCATGTTTCCCTCACGATTCCCCTTCTTTAGGGATCGCCTCAGCTCACGCGCCGCTGAGATCGCCGCGTGTGCTGAGGATAAGTATGGGGGGAACCTCCCGGTTCCCCCGGGAAGCTCCCTCCCCACTCACGGGCCGGAGGACGGCCCGTGAGCATCGCGCCACCCTTCGGCCGGGAGGCGATCGAGGAGATCCTGCCGCACCGCGAGCCCTTTCTCCTCATTGACGAGGTGCTCGAGCTTCGTCCCGGTGAGGGAGCGGTCGCGCGGAAAACGGTGCGCGCGGACGAGTGGTTTCTCACCGGCCACTTCCCGGGTCGGCCGGTAATGCCGGGCGTGCTGATCGTCGAAGCGCTCGCCCAGACGGGCGCCGTAGCCGTGCTGAGCGAAGAGGAGAACCGAGGCAAGCTCGCCCTTTTTGCCGGCATCGATGACTGCCGCTTCAAGCGGATCGTCGAACCGGGGGACGTGCTCGAGCTGCGCTGCGACCTCGAGCGAGTGCGCGGTCCGATCGGTCGTGGCAAAGCGGAAGCGCGGGTGAACGGCGAGCTCGCTTGTCGCGCGACTCTGACGTTTGCGGTTGAAAGATGATCGGTAAGGCGCAAGGGCCGCCGATCTCGATCACCGGGGTCGGCGCATATGTACCCGACCGGGTGCTGACGAATGACGAGCTCTCGACTCTCGTGGACACCTCGAACGAGTGGATCATGGAGCGCACGGGGATTCGCGAGCGGCGGATCGCCGCGCCCGAGCAAGCGCTGACCGATCTCGCGCTCCCGGCGGCCCGGACCGCCATGGCGCAGGCCGGCGTCGAGGGCAAGGACCTCGACCTGGTGCTCTGCGCGACGGTGACTCCGGACATGATGTTCCCGACGTCGAGTGCGCTCCTCGCGGACACGCTCGGCGCGCGCGACGCGGCGGCGTACGACCTGCTCGCCGGCTGCACGGGCTTCATGTACGCGATTGCCCAGGCCTACGGGATGATCGCCGCGGGGCTGGCCGAGCGCGCACTGGTGGTCGGCGGGGACGTCCTGTCACGGATCCTCGACTGGACCGACCGGTCGACGCTCATCCTTTTCGGCGACGGGGCGGGAGCCGTCGTGCTCGAGAAGGTCGAGAAGCCCGGTTTCCTCGGTTTCGAGCTGGGGGCGGACGGCGGCGGCGGCATTCACCTCTCGCTTCCGGGCAGCGGTTCGCGCAGTATCGAGGAGGCGACCGGAAACGGCTACGTCCACATGAACGGTCGCGAGGTCTTCAAGTTCGCCACGCGCGTGCTCGTCTCGTCGGCCGAGGCGGTCTTGGAACGCTGCGGAGCAACGGTCGAGGACGTTGACGTCTACATTCCCCACCAGGCGAACGTCCGGATCATGGAACACGCGGTCAAGAAGCTGGGGATCCCGCGTGAGCGCATGGTCGTTAACGTTGA
Organism: Actinomycetota bacterium; assembly: GCA_030854665.1. Classification (GTDB taxonomy): domain Bacteria; phylum Actinomycetota; class Thermoleophilia; order Gaiellales; family Gaiellaceae; genus 3-1-20CM-4-69-9. Next base: position 17,850 of record JALYST010000234.1, on the reverse strand, counting down.
TCGCTACGGTAATACGTCCTCCGGCTCGATCCCGCTGGCTCTGGCGGAGGCACAGGCGGATGGCCGGCTCAAGGAAGGAGACCTCGTGTTGATGACGGGCATGGGAGCAGGCCTCACGTGGGGCTCGGCTCTGATGGAGTGGACGCAATGAAGCCGGGTCTAGTTGCGTTTTGCTTCCCTGGCCAGGGCTCGCTCGAGGTCGGCATGGGCCGCGAGATCGCGGCGGCCGTGCCCGAGGCTCTCGACGTCTTCGAGCGCAGCAGCGCGGCCTCCGGCCTCGATCTGCAGCAGCTCTGCTTCGAGGGGCCCGAGTCAGCCCTCGTCGAGACGGAGATCCAGCAGCCGGCCCTCGTCGCGACGAGCCTCGCCGTGTGTGCGGCCGTTCGGGCGCGTGGGATCAAGCCCGATTTCGTCGTCGGCCACTCGGTCGGCGAGTTCGCCGCGCTGGCAGCGGCCGGGGCGCTCAGGGTCGAAGAGGCTGTGGCGCTCGTGCGTGAGCGAGGGCTCGCGATGGCGGAGGCCGCGCGCAAGAACCCGGGCTCGATGGCGGCGATCCTCGGCCTCGACGACGAGGTCGTGGAGCGCATCTGCCGGCGCATCCTCAACGTGTGGCCGGCGAACTACAACTGTCCGGGGCAGATCGTCGTCTCCGGGGAGAACCCTGCAGTCGACGAGGCTTGCGCCGCCGCCGAAGAGGCGGGCGCCCGGCGCGCCATCAAGCTCCGCGTGTCGGGTGCGTTTCACAGCCCGCTCGTGGCCCGAGCAGCAGATCGCCTCCGGCCTGCGCTCGAGAAGGTGGGGTTCGTCGAGCCGACTGCGCCGTTCATGTCCACGGTGACCGCGCGCATCGAGTCGGCGAAGAGGATGGCTCCCCTGCTCGTGGAGCAACTCACCGCCCCGGTGCGCTTTACGCACGCCGGACAGGCCCTGATCAGAGAGGGCGTGCAGACGTTTGTCGAAGTCGGTCCGGGCAATGTCCTGGCGGGCCTCATCAAGCGGATCGACCGCAGTGTGAAGACGATTTCGGTCTCGACGCCGGAAGAGGTCGACAGGCTCGAGGAGACGCTTCTCTCTGCCTGACGCCTTCGCGTCGCTGGAGGGGAGGACCGCTCTCGTCACGGGCGGGTCGCGGGGTATCGGGCGTGCGATCGTGCTTGAGCTTGCGCGTGCCGGAGCTGACGTCACCCTCAGCTACCGCTCGGGCAAGGACGAAGCAGAGGAGGTCGCTCGGGAAGCAGGGGTTCGGGCTCGCGCCGTCGAGGCGGACGTCGCCGACGCGGAACAGGTCAGGGCTCTTGTCGAAGGGGCAGGCGAGCTCGACATCCTCGTCAACAACGCGGGTGTGACCCGTGACGGTCTGATCGCGCGGATGTCCGACGAGGACTGGCACGTCGTGATTGAGACGAATCTCAGCGGGGTCTTTCACACGTGCCGGGCGGCAGCCCGCGGAATGATGAAGCGCCGCTCCGGCTCGATCGTGAACATCTCCAGCATCGTCGGCGTGCACGGCAACCCTGGCCAGACGAACTACTCGGCCTCGAAAGCCGGGATCATCGGCTTCACGAAGGCGCTCGCGCGTGAGCTCGGCAACCGTGGCGTGCGAGCGAACGTGGTGGCGCCCGGCTACGTCGACACTCGCTTGACCCAGGTCATTGCGGAGGAGATGAAGGAGCTGATGCTCGCCAACACGCCGCTCGGCCGCTTCGGCAGCCCGGAAGACATTGCCGGAGCGGTACGTTTCCTCTGTTCCGAGCAGGCGTCGTTCATCACCGGCGAGGTTCTGCTCGTCGACGGCGGACTGGGGATTTAGTGCCCCTTCCAGCAATACACGCCGGCTTCTGGCCCGCGATCACGCGGCGCCAGAGTCCACCCTCGCCCTTGCCAAGGCATCTAGCCTTGGCTGCGGACGAGTGCGGCCTCTGGCTTGGTGCTCGCGACCCAGAAGCTCGACGGCATTACTGGAAGAGGCACTAGATGTCGGTCAACGGAGAGAGGAAAGTCGTCATCACCGGCATCGGCGCGGTGACGCCGCTTGCCAACGATGCGGAGACGACGTGGCAGCGCTTGCTCGCGGGCGAATCGGGGGCAGGCCCGATCACGCAGTTCGACTCGACCGATTACACCGTCCATTTCGCCTGTGAGGTGAAGGACTTCGACCCGTCGAGCTGGATCGAGCGGAAGCAGGCCCGGCGCATGGACCGCTTCGCGCAGCTGATCCTCGCGGCGGCTCGCCAGGCGGAGGCGGACTCAGGTGTCGACATCGCCTCGGAGGGCGATCGCGTCGGCGCGTCCATCGCGACGGGGATCGGCGGCCTCAAATCCTTCCAGGACTGCTACGACACGCTGAAGGAGCGCGGCCCTGATCGCGTCAATCCCTTCGCGATCCCTTGCATCATCCCGAACATGGGTGCGGGCTGGGTCTCGATGGAGCTGGGGACCCGCGGCCCGCTTTCGTCGGAGTGCACGGCCTGTGCGGCGTCGAACATGGCGATCGGGCAGGGCCTGGACGACATCAGGCTCGGCCGGGCCGAGGTGATGTTCTGCGGCGGCACCGAGTCTGCGATCAACGAGGTTGGCATCGCCGGCTTCGGCGCGATGCGGGCGCTCTCGCGGCGAAACGACGACCCGGCCGGGGCGAGCAGGCCATTCGACGCGGGACGCGACGGGTTCGTCATGGGTGAAGCAGGCGCGGTCGTCGTTCTCGAGGAACTGGAGCATGCGCGGGCTCGCGGCGCCAAGATCTACGCTGAGGTTGCGGGGTACGGCGTCTCCTCGGATGCAAAGCACGTGACCGAGCCGGACCCGACCGGCGAGAACCCCGCGCGCGCGATGAAGAACGCTTTCGCCGACGCCGGCGTCGATCCGGCGGAGATCGACTACGTCAACGCGCACGGAACGTCGACGCCGCTCGGCGACGCGGCGGAGACACGGGTGATCAAGCTGGCGCTCGGCGAGGAGAACGCGCGTAAGACTCCTGTTTCCTCGACGAAGGGCGCGACCGGCCACTGCCTCGGCGCGGCGGGTGCGGTTGAGGCGATCTTCTCGACGCTCGCGATCCGCGACGGGAAGCTGCCGCCGACGATCAACCAAGAGGTCGAGGATCCGAAGTGTGATCTTGACTACATCGCGAACGAGTCGCGCGACGCCGACGTGCGCGTGACCGTGTCGAATTCATTCGGCTTCGGCGGTCACAACGCGTCGATCGTGCTCAAGCGCTTCGAAGATTGAGACGCCGACTTCGGACCAGGACTAGGTCGGCGTTGTGGCGCTAGACCGCTGGGCGACGTTCGACTGCTACGGCACGCTGATCGACTGGAACGGCGGCATCCGTCGGGAGCTTGCGCGCGTCTTTGGCGAGGAGGCTGCAGACGAGCGGCTCGACCGTTACCACGAGATCGAGCCGACGTTTCAAGTCGGTGGCGCACGGAGCTATCGCGAGGTCATGATCGGGGCGATGCGTGAGCTCGGTGCGCCTGCCGATGAAGTGTCCGGGTTGGCGAAGGCGCTTCCGTCCTGGGAGCCGTTCCCGGAGGTGCGGTCCGCACTGGAGGATGCGCGTTCGCGGGGCTGGAAGCTCGCGATCCTGTCCAACACCGACCGCGATTTCATCGAGGCCTCGATGAAGCGGATCGGCGTCCCGTTCGAGCTCGCGATCGTCGCGTCGGAGATCGGCTCCTACAAGCCGGGGCACACGCACTGGTCGCGGTTCTTCGAGGCGACCGCCGCGCGGCGTGAGTCGCATGTGCATGTCGCCCAGAGTCACTTCCATGACATTGCTCCGGCGAACGAGCTCGGCCTGCGTTCGATCTGGGTCAATCGAGCCGGCGAGGAACGCGAACCACCGCCGACGCGAGAGCTCGACGATCTCTCCAAGCTCCCCGACACGCTCGATGAGCTCGTCGCTGCCTGAAGGCTTCCGCGTCCGGCCGGCGACGGTCGAAGACGCCCCCGCGATCAACGAGCTCGTGATCGCTGTTGACACCGCGGTCCAGGGCTGGTCCGACTCGACGGAGGCAGAGCTCCTGGGCTGGTGGCGCGAAACCGATCTGACCGGGAACTCATGGGTCGTGGAGGGCGACTCGGTTGCTGCGTACGCCGTAGTCGTCCCTCATGGTGAGACCGCGGACGTCGACGGTTTCGTCCATCCGTCGCAGACCGGGCGCGGGCTGGGCAGCTGGCTGCTCCGTCAGGGAGAGGAGCGCGTACGCGAGCTTGACTTTTCCACAGTGCTTACGTGGTGTCTTGCGCCCGACGGCGATGCCCGCGCACTGTTCGAGCGCTCCGGTTATCACGAGGTTCGCCGCTTCTACCGGATGCTCGTTGAGCACGACGGCGAACCGCCTGCGGCCGAGTGGCCGGAGGGCTTTCGCGTCGGCACGTTCGAGCCCGACGATGCGCGGGCGTTTTACAATGCGCTGGACGAGGCGTTCGCTGAGGAGTGGAACTTCGTCTCGACGCCGTTCGAGCAGTGGGCTGCGAACCGCATCAGCGTTCCGGACTTCGATCCGATGCTCTGGTTCATCGTCCGGGAAAGGGACGAGATCGCGGCGGTGTTGCGTGGCGAGCCCGAGCGTGGTGGCGCAGGATGGGTCGGGGCGCTCGGCGTGCGCCCGCAGTGGCGGAAGCGTGGACTCGGCCTCGCGCTTCTTCGGCACGCCTTCGGGGAGTTCTATCGTCGTGGCCAGCCACGGGTCGGGCTCGGAGTCGACGCGCAGAATCCCACGGGCGCAACGCGTCTTTACGAGCGCGCCGGCATGCATGTCGCGTACGAAGCTGTGGCGTTCGAGAAGGGACTTGCGTGAGCCGTCTGCGCGCAAAGTGTCCCGACTGCAAGACCTACACGGCTGTCGCGCTCGGGCCCGAATACGAATGTCACTCGTGCGGGCGTGTCTACCTCGCAGGAATGCTGCGAGTTCCGCAGGCCTGGGGGGAGGGGGGCGAGACGATGGCAGAGGCGGCGTGGCTCGAACTTCCTTATCCGGAGACAGCGGTCGTGGAGGCCGCGACCCTCGAAGAGCAGAACCTCGCACTCGCCGCGGATCTGCCTGACCGCCCGCTCATTCTCGGTGGTTGTTGTTGCTCACACATCGGCGCCGTCGAGGGTCTGGCCGCGCGCCAGGACCGGCTGTCCGTGATCTGGTTCGACGCGCATGGCGATCTGAACACCGTGGAGAGCTCTCCGTCAGGGAACCTCTGGGGGATGCCGCTGAGGACGCTGATCGACTCCGGTGCGGTGGATGCCGGCGACGTCGCTCTGGTCGGCGCCCGCAATCTCGATCCTCCCGAGGAGGCTTTCATTCGCGACCAAGGCGTACATCTCGGCGAAGAGGGGATCGCCATGGCACTTGACGGTGCTGCCTGCACCTACCTCGCTTTTGATGTCGACGTGCTCGAGCCCTCGGAGCTGTCGGTGTTCATGCCAGAGCCAGGTGGGCTTTCGGTGGCCGAGGCCGAGCGGATTCTTCAGGGGCTCGCCGGACGAGCCAGCGTTCTCGGCGCGGGGTTCACTGGTGCCGGCTTCGAGCCTGCGAACGTGGCTCCGTTGGCCAGGCTGGCCGCTGCCGTGGGCCTGTAACGGCTTGCCTTCAGCGTCAGTCTAAACTCGTCAGTTCCATGTCCTCCCGGATCGCCGTCTCCATCGAGCATCGGAACGTCCCAGAGCCGCCGGGAAAGCAGCACCCGAACACGTGCCCGCAGTGCGCCTCGCACTACCGGGACGACGAGCTCGAGGCGGCCCTCTGGGTGTGCCCGCATTGCGGGCACCACTTCACCATGCACGCTCGTGCCCGCATCGCCTCGTTGGCGGACGAAGGCACGTTCGTCGAGGAAGCGGCCGACCTTCGCTCGGAGGACCCGCTCGATTTTTTCGACCTGCGACCCTACACAGAGCGACTCGCCGAGGCCGAGATGAAGACCGGACTGGGCGAGGCGATGGTGATCGGCCAGGGGGCGATCGACGGGAAGGCGTGCGAGCTTGCGGTGATGGACTTCGCGTTCATGGGCGGCTCGATGGGCAGCGTCGTTGGGGAGAAGTTCTCGCGGGCCTGTGACGGCGCCGCCCAGCGAGGCGTGCCGCTCGTTTCGGTGACGGCGTCGGGTGGTGCGCGGATGCAGGAGGGAATCCTGTCGCTGATGCAGCTGCCGAAAACGGTGTGCTCGGTGGAGGACCTCCACGATTCCGGCCAGCCGCTGATCAGCGTGATGACACATCCGACCACCGCCGGCGTGCTCGCCAGCTTCGCGAGCCTTGGCGACGTGATCGTCGCCGAGCCTGGCGCTCTGCTCGCCTTTACCGGCCCACGCGTCGTGCAGCAGACGACGCGCGAGAAGCTGCCGGAGGACTTCGGGCTTGCCGAGCAGAACCTTCGCTTCGGGCACATCGACGCGATCGTCCCGCGTCCCGAGCTGAAGGCGTACATCGCGCGACTCCTGCGGCTTTTCTCCTCGAATGGCGACTGATCACGAGCTGCGGCTGCGCGAGCGGTTGACTCGCTTGCGCAACCTCAACCTGCTCGGCGGCACTCGCGTCTCAGGCGAGCTCGAGAAGCTGCAACGCCAGCTCGAACGCATCCAGTCCGCGCCGACCGACGAGGAAATCTGGCGCTCCGTCGAGCTCGCGCGGCACCAGGATCGCCCGTACACGCTGGACTACGTCAACCGCCTCTTCGACGACTGGGTCGAGTTGCACGGTGACCGTGGCCGTGCCGACGACCACGCGCTGGTTATCGGCCTCGGCCGTTTCGAGGGACGCACGGTCGCGCTCGTAGGCAACCAGAAGGGCCGCGACATCAAGGAACGCACCGAGCGCAACTTCGGCATGGCCTACCCCGAGGGATATCGCAAGGCGATGCGTCTGATGGAACTGGCAGAGCGGAACCGGTTTCCGCTCATCAGCCTCGTCGACATTCCCGGCGCATATCCAGGAGTCGCGGCTGAGCAGCATGGGCAGGGCGGCATGATCGCTCGGTCGCAGGCCCTGATGGCACGACTTGGCGTCCCGATCGTCACGTGCGTGATCGGGGAAGGCGGCTCCGGCGGTGCGATCGCGACCGCTGTCGCCGATCGCGTGCTGATGCAGGAGAACGCCATCTACACGGTCATCTCTCCCGAAGGGTGTGCGGCCATTCTCTGGCGGGACGCCGGCGAGGCAAAGAAGGCGGCCGCGGCGTTCAAGCCCGACGCCGTCCACTGCCTCGAACTGGGTGTCATCGACGGGATCGTCCCCGAGCCGGCGGGCGGGGCGCACACGGATCACGACGAGGCGGCGCGCCTCCTGGGGGAGAGCCTGCAAGAGGCCCTGGAGGATCTCGAACCCGTCCCCACGGACGATCTCAGGCGCAGGCGCCGAGCCAAATTCCGGTCGCTGGGCGTTTACGCCTGAGTCAACAGCCCGCCCTGTGGAAAGAACGGAGCTTCGCAGAGGTTTCGGCAGGTTCTGGGCCTGGACGAGTGTCGCCTCTCCACAACATCCACAGCCTTTTCCCCCGACCCGAGAACGACTTCGGGCCGGAAAACCGGCCCGAAGAGTCGACCCCCCCGCTGGGTGGAGAAGCCTTTGGAAACACAAGGGTACCCCTTTGAAGTCATACCTTGCCGGGGCCGCACGGGTTGAAACACCTGCCCCGGTGGGTAAACCGCGCTCGATGGCCCCCCTCGAAGCGCAAAGCTTCTAGGAAGTGGCCACACAGAAGCTCTCCGAGTACAGGCGCAAGCGCGATCCCGGGAAGACCCCGGAGCCCTTCGGCGGGAAGAAAGCGAAGACGAAGGAGCTGATCTTCGTCGTCCAGCGCCACGATGCGCGGCGACTCCACTACGACTTCCGCCTGGAGAAGAACGGGGCCCTGCTCAGCTGGGCGGTGCCGAAGGGCGTGCCGCTCGAGCCGGGCGAGCAACACCTCGCCGTGCACGTGGAGGATCACCCGCTCGAGTACGCGACGTTCGAGGGCGAGATCCCGAAGGGCCAATACGGCGCGGGCACGGTCGAGATCTGGGACACCGGCACGTATGAGCTCCTCGAGGAGAAGAAGAACGGCGGGCTCACAGTCCGGCTGCACGGCAAGAAGCTCGAGGGAACGTGGTCGCTCGTGCCCGCCCATCTCGGCGGCGACGAGAAGAACTGGCTGATGCTCCGCAAGCGCGATGACGCCGCGCCCGCTCCGAGACGTAGCGGCCAGACGCACAAGCCGATGCTGGCCACACTCGCCGAAGACGTTCCACGCGGCGCCGGCTGGACGTTCGAGGTGAAGTGGGACGGCTACCGAGCAATCGCAACGGAGTCAGGTGGCGACGTCACGCTCACGAGCCGGAACGGGAACGACCTGACGGTGCGCTTCCAGAGTGTCGCGAAAGAGATTCCGAAGGCGGTCAAGACGCCGGACTGCGTTCTCGACGGCGAGATGTGCGCGCTTGACGAATCCGGCCGCTCGAGCTTCTCCGCGATGCAGCAAGGCCAGCCGGGGACGCTGATCGTCTACTACGTCTTCGACGTGCTCGAGATCGAGGACGAGCCGGTCATCGATCTACCGCTCGCCGAGCGCCGGAAACTGCTCGAAGGGCTCCTCGATCGCCGGAACAAGACCGTGCGCCTCTCGGAGGCGTTCGACGACGGCCAGGCGCTGCTGGAGGCTGCGAAGCAGCAGCAGCTCGAGGGGATCATCGCCAAGCGCCTCGACTCGAGATATCTGCCGGGCAAGCGAACGCGCGACTGGCTGAAGATCAAGACCCACTCCGAGCAAGAGTTCGTCGCCGCCGGCTACACCAAGGGAACGGGGCGCCGCGCCTCGAGCTTCGGCGCGCTCGTCCTCGGCTACTACGTTGGCGACGATCTCTTGTACGCCGGCAACGTCGGCACCGGCTTCAGTAGCAAGGAGATCGAGAAGCTGCTGGACAGACTGCGGCCTCTCCGGCGCGACACTCCGCCTTTCCGCGAAGTCCCAAAGATGCCGAAGGTGCGGAAGAGCGACGTCATCTGGGTGGAGCCGAAGCTCGTCGCTCAGGTCGAGTTCGCGGAGTGGACGCACGACGGCCATCTGCGGGCTCCGTCCTACAAAGGCCTGCGCGAGGACAAGTCCCCGCAGGATGTACGGCGCGAGGAACCGAGTACCGACGTCGTGAAGAAGGGCTCGCGCGAGCTGAAGCTCTCGAATCTCGACAAGGTCTTCTTTCCGGCGGAGCGCATCACGAAAGGGGACCTGCTCGAGTACTACCGCGCAGTCGCGCCCGTGCTGGTGCCGCACCTCGACGAGCGCCCGTTCACGATGGTCCGCTGGCCCGACGGGATCGAGGGCAAGAAGTTCTTCCAGAAAGACGCGCCGTCACACATGCCCGAGTGGATCCCGACGTTTCGCACGCAGGTCTCGACGAGGGAGTCGCCGCGGACGAAGAAGATGGTCAACTTCCCGCTCGTCAACGACGAGCTGGCGCTGCTGTGGATGGTGAACATGGGTTGCATCGACATGAACACCTGGTACTCGCGCATCGACAGGCCCGAGCGCCCCGACTGGGTGCTCTTCGACCTCGACCCGTCTGCCGACGCCGGCTTCAAGGAGACCGTGCAGGTCGCGCTGCTGGTCAAGCAGGCACTCGACGCATTCGGCCTCGTAGGCTTTCCGAAGACCTCGAGTGCGGAGGGAATGCATATCCTCGTGCCGGTCGAGCGTCGCTACACGTACTCGGACACGCGCCAGTTCGCGGAGATCGTCGCCGGAGCGATTGCGCGCACGCATCGCGGTCTGGCAACGACGGAGTGGACGAAGGCGAAGCGGCGCGGCGTGCTCATCGATGCGAATCAGAACGGCGAGGGCAAGACGATCGCGTCGGCGTATTCGGTGCGGCCGCGGCCGGGTGCACCCGTCTCGACACCCTTGCGCTGGTCGGAGGTGAACGAAGATCTCGATCCGCTCTCGTTCACGATGCCGGTCGTACTCGAGCGAATCCGCAAGCACGGCGACCTCTATGCCGGCGTGCTCACGACCAAGCAGCGATTGACGGACGCGCTGAAGGCCCTCGGCGGCTAAGGGCCCAGACGGTCCGGATGGCCGAGCATGCTCAGTTCGGCGATGTCCCTCCGAAAGAACAGCGCGGTCGTCCAGTCGGCGACGACGCGAAGCTTTCGCGTCAGCAACGGGAGCTGGTACAGGTGGTACGACCGCGTCACGAACCAACCCGCAAAGCCGCGGAAGCGGAGGTCCACCACGTCCGCAATTCCCTTGTAGCGGCCGAGGGTCGCCACCTGTCCGAGCATCCGGTAGCGATACGGCTTCGGCTCGCCGGTGAGGTTCTTCACGAGGCGGCGGGCCTGTCGGAGCGCATGCTGGCATGTGGGCGGGTCGAACGAACCCGGCGTCGCTTCGTTGGGCACACGGGCGCCGTCACCGAGCCCCCAGACATGTGGCACCCCTTCGACCCGTAACAGCAGGTCCACCAGCACCCGCCCGCGGTCGTCGAGCGGCATTCCCAGCCGCTTGTTGGCCGGGTTGGCACGCACACCGGCCGTCCACACGACGGTGCTCGTCAGGATCCGGCTGCCGTCGGAGAGGACTGCAGCATGCGGCTCGACGGATTCGAGCGTCGTCTTGACGCGAATATCGACGCCACGGCGCGCCAGTTGCTGCGCGGCGTAATCACCGAGCCTCGTCGGGATCTCCGGCAGAATCTTCTCGGCTGCGTCGACGAGAACCCAGTGCTGCGGCTCGTCGCGCAAGGCCGGGTAGTGACGCAGCGCATCCCGCACGAGGTCGGCGAGCTCGGCCAGCGCCTCGACACCTGCATACCCCGCTCCGACGAAGACGAAGGTCAGCTCCCGTCTGCGTTGGCCTTCGCTCGCCGCCGCCGAGGCTGCCTCGAGCCGTCGGAGGACGTGGTTGCGCAGATGAATTGCGTCCGCGAGTGACTTGAAGCCGAGTGCGTGGTCGGCCAGCCCGGGAATCGGCAGCGCTCGCGAGATTGCGCCGAGTGCGACGACGAGCTCGTCATAGGCCAGCGTCCTGATCCCGTCCTCGGTCTCCACGGTCACGCGCCGCTGTTCCGTGTCCACTCCGGTTGCGCGGCCGAGCAGCAGCTCGGAGTGCGGGCACATCAGGCGGAGCGGCACGACGACGTGGCGTGGCTCGAGCGTTCCCGACGCCGCTTCGGGCAGCAGCGGCGTGTAGAGCATGAAGTTCTCCGGCGAGACGATCGTCGCGCCGCGTTTGCCGAGCAGACGGGCGACATAACCGCCGGCGAAGCCGCCGCCGAGAACGAGCGTGCCACCGAGCGCGTTGCGATCCGCCATGTGCACATGATCGTAGAGCCGGTGGTTCAGGTCACGTCACCTCAGGCAAGTCCTTGATCAAGTACAGCAGCGTGTCGTCCACCTCCATGGGTCCACCGCGTACGACGATCGTGCCCTGGACGCGCTTCGGCGGCAGGCCTGCGTCGCGATAGCCGAGCCGCCGGTACAGACGCAAGGCGCCATCGTTCGCGATACTCGCGCTGATGCTGATCTGGCGGTGACCGCGTGTACGGGCCATTCGCTCCGCGGCCTCCGAGAGCTCCGTCCCGATGCCGCGCCGACGGAGCTCGGCCGCGACGAAGACATCCCCGATCTCGGGCACGCCGAGCGTTGTCTCCTCCCACGCGACGTGCGCATGGCCGACCGGATCGCTTCCATCCCAGGCCACCAGATAGGTCTGAGCCCCTCCGAGTCTGTGCAGGGGAAGCCGTTCGCCGATCCGCGCTAGGTCGGCGTCGGTCAGCTCGCGGACGTCGATGCCGCCACCATCCGTCTGAGCAAGGTCAGCGCTCCGTCCTTGTCCAGCATCTCGTTCAGATTGCCGCACTTCGGGCTCTGCACGCACGAAGGACAGCCGTCGTTGCAGGGGCAGCCCTCCAGCATCCGCGCAGTGTCCTCGACCCAGCCCTCGAAGGTGTTGAAGCCGCGCTCGGTGATGCCGACGCCGCCGGCGTGGCCGTCGTAGATGAACACCGTGGGCGCGTCCGTTTGGAAATGGATGTTCGTCGAGAGACCGCCGATGTCCCAGCGGTCGCACATCGCCCACAGCGGCAGCAGCGCGATCATGGAGTGCTCCGCGGCGTGGAGCGTGCCGAGGAGCTTCGGCATCTTGTCCAAGCCGTCGAGCTGCTCGGGCTCGGGCACGTACCAGATTGCTTCCGTCTCGAAGCTCGTCTCGGGCAGGTCGAGTTGGACGGTCTCGAGCGTCGACTGGTCGCGGATGGACTTCTTCTGGTACGCAACCACGCGTTCCGTGACGGAGATGCGTCCGAAGTGGAGGTCGAGGCCGCAGCGCCCCTCGGTGCGCAGCGTCTCCTCGATCGCGGTGTTGGTGTCCTTCTTCGCCTGCGTGTAGTAGTCGCCCTTGTACGGCGTCACGAGCGCCGCACGGCTCTGCAGGTCGAGGTCGCGGACCAGGTAGCTCTCGCCGAGGTGGAGGTAGACGGCGCCCTCGTGGACGGTCGAGTACGCGCGCTCGCGCTCGACGATGCCGAGGACGGTGCCGCTCTGTGCCTCCACAACCGAGAACGTGTCCGGGGTCGTGCTGCGCAGGCCGAACTGCCCGGCCGGATAGTCGCGCCCCGCCCACACGTAGCCGCTCTTCGTCAGCTGCAGCTCGGGCAGCAGTGCAGCGCGCTCGAGCGCCTCGTCCCCGAGGGTTGCCCGGTCGTCGTCGTCGAGCGGCGCTTCGAACGCCGCCGCCTTGACGTGCCCGTCGAGCACGCGCGGGTTCGCGTAGTCGAGGATCGCCGCCTCGACTCGCCGCTGCAGCAGGGTTTCCGGCTCGCGGACGAAGTACTGGTCGAGAGCGTCCTCGCTCGCGACGAGGACAGCCAGGCCGTGCCCGCGGCGCCCCGCCCGTCCCCATTGCTGGCGCAGAGACGCGACGGTTCCGGGAAACCCGACCGAGATGGCGCAGTCGAGCAGGCCGATGTCGATGCCTAGCTCGAGGGCGTCCGTCGCGGCGACGCCAAGCAACTCGCCCTCCACCAGTCGCCTCTCGATGTCTCGCCGCTGCGCGGGCGTGTAGCCGGCCCGATAGGGAGCAAGACGCTTCGCGGCATCGGCGTCGACCCGCTGCACGGTGAACCGGTGAATCAACTCGGCGGCCTTCCTGCTTTTCGCGAAGCAGATCGTGCGGAGCCCGCGGGAGACGAGGTCGGCCATGAGCTTCGACGCGTCGCCGAGTGCGCTCGCCCGCAGGCCGAGCTCCGGGTCAAGCAGCTCTGGGTTCCAGAGCAGGATTGTGCGCTCAGCTCGCGGGGCCGCGTCGTCGTCGACGACAGCCGCCTCGATTCCCGCGAGGTTGCGCGCAAGCTCGCCGGGGTTCGCGATCGTCGCCGATGCCATCAGAATCTGTGGCTCGGCTCCGTACACCTGTGCGAGCCGGCGTAGTCGCCGTAGGACGTTGCCGACGTGTGAGCCGAACACGCCTCGATAGACGTGCGCTTCGTCGACGACGATGTAACGGAGGTTGTGCAGAACGTCGGCCCAGCGATCGTGGTGCGGCAATACGCCAACGTGGAGCATGTCCGGGTTCGTGAGGATGACATTCGCCCACTTACGGATCTGCCAGCGGCGCTCAGTCGGCGTGTCGCCGTCGTAGATCGCGGCGCGGACGTTCGGCGCGTGCAGCTTGGCCAGGGCCCGCGCTTGATCTTGCGCGAGGGCTTTCGTCGGGTACAGGTAGAGCGCCCTGCTCTTCGGCTCTCGTGCGAGCGTGTCGAGGACGGGAAGGTTGAAACCGAGTGACTTGCCGGACGCTGTCCCGGTCGCGAGGATCAGGTGCTCGCCGCGTGCCGCAATGTCGAACGCCTCGCGTTGGTGGACGTAGAGCGTCGGGAACGGCAAAGCCTCGCGCAGACCGGGATGGAGCTCGTCGGGAAGCGGCGCAGTGCGCGCTTCGGCGGCGGGCACGGTCTCGACGTGCGCGGCCTCCTCCCCCTCGAGGAGATCGTCCCAGGTGGCGGCGCCGACGGCCATCTATCCATTGAAGCGCGTCGTGTTACCCGAGGGTCGTGAAAAGCGTCAGCTGCATGCCTTCGGGACCGCGCATGCGTACGTTCCGGTCGTTCCACGGCGTGGTCACGGCAGCAGCCAGCACCTTTGCGCCGGCCCGCGCCAGTCGCTCCGCAGTAGCCTCGCTGTCCGCCACCTTCAACCCGATGCGCACGGGCCCGGCGACCCGGCTTCCGACCTCGATCCGGTCGATCGCTGCCGCCTGATCTTCGTTTACGAGCTCGAGGGTCGCACGCTCTCCGTCGAGAAGGACGATCTTCGCGTCACCGTCACTCCAATCCTCGAGCTCCGCGAGGCCGAGGGCGTCCCGGTAAAGCGCCACCGCCGCCTCGAAGTCCGAGACGGTGAGAACGAGTCGAAGTTCCTGGACGTCGCCCATCCTTACGCGCACGTTACCCTTCTCTGACCGGGGTGCCCGTCGGGCTGAGATCACACCCGTAGAACCTGATCCGGTTAGCACCGGCGAAGGGAGAGCGTTGGTTCCACGTTGCTTGACGATTGCTGGCTCGGACTCCGGCGGCGGAGCGGGGATCCAGGCCGACCTGAAGGCGTTTGCCGCTGCGGGTTGCTACGGCGCGAGCGCGATCGTCGCGCTGACCGCGCAGAACACGACCGGCGTGACGGCTGTGCACGAGCTTCCGCCGGAGTTCGTCCGCGCGCAACTCGACGCTGTCTATGAGGACATCGGCATTGATGCTGCGAAGACGGGGATGCTCTTCTCGCGCGCTGTCATCGAGACCGTTTCAGATTTTCTCGACGATCGGAGCATTCCTCTTGTCGTCGACCCGGTCATGATCGCGAGCTCCGGAGCGACGTTGCTGCGGAGCGACGCCGTGGAAACACTCGTGTCGCGACTCTTTCCGCTCGCCACCGTCGTCACGCCGAACATCCACGAAGCCGAGGCGCTCGCGGGCAGGGGATCTCGCCGCGAACAGGCGGAGCGCATCCACGAGCTCGGCGCTCCCGCAGTTGTCGTTACGGGCGGGCACGGCGACGAGGCGGTCGATCATCTCTTCGACGGCGATCGCCACGTCGAGATCCCCGTCGAACGCTACGATTCAGCGGCCACGCACGGAGCGGGCTGTACCCATTCGGCCACCCTCGCCGCGGCTCTTGCCAGGGGACTGTCTCTCGAGCAAGCAGTGCGTGAGGCGGCGCGGGTTGCTTCGGATGCCGTCCGGCACGGTCTCGCCGAGCTCGGTGCGGGTGACGGTCCGGTCGACGTTCTCCATCTGCAAGGAGCCCCGTGAATCACTCTCCCGGGCAGATGCTCGCCGAACTACGCGAGCGCAAGCCCCTCGTCCACCAGATCACGAACTACGTCGTCATGAACGAGACGGCGAACGCGACGCTCGCGCTCGGCGCGCTGCCGGTGATGGCCCATGCACGCGAGGAGGTCGAGGAAATGGTCGCGCTCGCGGGCGCGCTTGTGCTGAACATCGGCACCCTCTCGCCGCACTGGGTCGACGCGATGGTTCTCGCAGGCAAGGCCGCAAACGCGCACGGCATTCCGATCGTGCTCGATCCTGTGGGCGCAGGCGCGACGAGGTTCCGCACCGAGACTGCGAGGCGCCTTCTCAACGAGGTGAAGGTCGCCGTGCTGCGCGGCAACCAGGGCGAGGTAGCGACGCTGGTCGGCGTCGAGGCGGAGGTACGGGGAGTCGAGTCGATCGACGTCGGCGGCGAGCCCGCCGACCTGGCGCAAACGGCGGCCCGTACCCTCGGGCTCGTTGCCTCGGTGACAGGCCCGGTGGATCACGTCTCCGATGGAGACCGGGTGCTCGCGCTCGCGAACGGGCACGAGTTGCTGGCCGCGGTGACGGGGACGGGATGCATGTCGAGCGCCATCACCGGTTGTTTCCTCGCCGTGGCACGAGACCGGCCGCTCGAGGCGGCGGCTGCGGCGCTGGCGGCCTTTGGCGTCGCCGGCCAGGACGCCGCACGCGATGCGAAAGGGCCCGGTTCTTTTCATGTCGGCCTCTACGACGCGCTGGCCGCGCTCGAGCCCGCCCTGCTCGATGCACGCGCGAGGATCTCGTGAAGCTGCACGTCCTCGTGGACGAGCTGGAGACTGCGCGGCTCGCGGTGGAAGGCGGTGCCACGGTCGTGCAGTGGCGTCTGAAGAATGTGCCGCGCGTGGACGTGGTCGAACTCGGGCGCGCAACACGAAGTCTGTGCGCACGTCACGGCGTCACGTTCGTCGTGAACGACGACGTCGAGGCGGCCCTCATGCTCGGTGCGGACGGAGTGCACCTTGGCCGAAGCGACGAGGGAGCGGCGCGGGCGAGGGATCACGGGCTCCTGCTCGGGCTCTCCGCAACGAGCCTCGAGGGGGCGCGAGCACTTGGCGGCGAAGCCGACTACATCGGGGTCGGTCCCGTTTGGGAGACGCCGTCCAAGGCCGACGCCGACCCCGCGATCGGCCTCGAGGGGCTGCGGGAAATCTGTGACGCAACGGCTGTCCCCGTGGTCGCGATCGGCGGCATCGACGCGACCAACGCCGCGGAGTGCGTTCGGGCCGGGGCCGTCGGCGTCGCGGTCATTCGCGCGGCGCGGGATGCCGCCGCACTGAGGGCGGCGATCGATGAAGCTCTCTGAGCTCGGGGAGCTGGGCCTCCTCACCGAATTGGAACGCCGCGGACTGGCACGGGGACTCGATCACGACGCCGCTCAGCTGGCAGACGGAGTGATTGCGACCCAGGACGCACTCGTCGAGGGCGTGCACTTCCGGCTCGACTGGATCTCCTGGCGCGACCTCGGCTGGCGCGCCGCGGCTGTGAATCTCAGCGATCTCGCTGCTTCGGGTGCCGACCCGGAAGGGCTGCTCGTCACTCTCGGCGCTCCACCCGACACGGACGTTCGAAGCGTCCTCGAGTTCTACGAGGGAATCGCGGAGACGAAGGTTGCCGTGCTCGGGGGCGATACGACGCAAGCGGCTCGGCTGCTGTTGAGCGTGACCGCGATCGGCCGCTCGCCACGCGTGCCGGGGAGGGCGGGCGCCCGTCCGGGAGATCAACTGGTCGTGACCGGGCCGCTCGGTGCCGCCGGCGCGGCGTTTCGCCGCGAGTCGTTCGTGCGTCCTCCGCTTCGGCTGGCCGAGGGCAAGGAGCTTGCCGGGCACGCGCACGCCATGCTCGACATCTCGGACGGCCTCGCGGTCGATGCCGCGCACCTTGCGAGGCGCTCGAACTGCCGTGTCGTCATTGACCTCGAGCAGGTCCCGCTGGCGGACGGAGCGGAGCTCGACGACCTCGGCTTCGGAGAGGACTACGAGCTGCTCGCCGCAGTCGAGGAGCCCGGCCGGTTCTGGGTCGTTGGCCGCTGCGAGGAAGGTGAAGGTCTGGCGCTCACTCTGAGCGGCGAGCCGTACGAGCTAGGCGGCTGGCAGCACTTCCGCTAGCGCACGCTCGTAATGCGAGCGCGGGCGTGCCCCGATCAGCGTCGCCTTCGGCTCCCCGCCGTCGAACAGAATTGCGGTCGGGATCGAGAGCACGTCGTAGCGGGCGGCCGTAAGGGGGTTCTCGTCGATGTTCAGCTTGGCGAACTCGACGCGGCCGCGGTTCTCGGACTCCAACTGCTCGAGGATCGGCGCGACGGCCCTGCACGGGCCGCACCACGGTGCCCAGAAGTCGAGCACGACCGGCGTGTCGGCGTGCAGGACATCCTGGTCGAAGGTGGCGTCGGTGACCTCGAACACGGATCCAGGGTAGCCGCTAGATGTCCTGCCCACGGACGTTGTGAACGCGGCTGATCGGGGGTTGTCCTCCGAGTGAGCTGTGTGGCCGCGTCGTGTTGTAGTGGTTGAGCCAGTGTGGCAGGGCGGCGGCGCGGTCGTGGTG
>JALYST010000228.1 GCA_030854665.1 Actinomycetota bacterium | reverse complement strand
GTTCGGACGGCCGTGCAACGCGTGTTGCCGCTCTTCGGGTGCAGTGGCATTGCGTTGACCACTACTTTCTTCTGTGAGGTAAGAACCAGGCACGCCACCCGCGCCCAGTCTTCGACTGCTAGACCGGGTGCAACAGCACGACGTCGCCCGCCCGGAGGTGCGCTGTCGCGTGCCGCGCGACTCCCGCCCCGGTTGCCCGCGCTTCCCAGTCCCGTCCCCACCGCGACCAGAGCAGCGAAGCCCAGCCACGCCGTCGGACCAGGGCGAGCCCTCCCGCGCTGAACACTCCGTACGGCGGTCTGTAGCAGGTAGGCCTAAAACCGGTCGCCGCCGCGATGACCTCGCCGGCGTGGTCGAGATCCTCTCTGAGCGCAGCCGGCGTCCTTCGGAGCAGAAGCTGATGGCGGTGGCCGTGCAATGCGATCTCATGTCCCGCAGCGGCGATCTCGGCTGCGACTGCGGGCCAACGCTCAACCTGCTCGCCGACCAGAAAAAACGTCGCCGTGGCACCAGCGGCGCGAAGCAGTTCGAGCACCGCCGGAGTCCCTTGCGGGTGCGGCCCGTCGTCGAACGTCAACGCAACACCCGAGTCGTGCCTGATCCGCAGCGGAATCCTGAGCGCTTTCGCCAGGGGCGGAACCACAGGGGCCGCGGCGGGGCCGCACCACGCCGCGGTAAGGCCGAGGCCACCGTAGATCCAAGGGCGCACACCACCATCGTCGCGCAATCGCGGAAGCGAGACGAGACTGCCTGCGCCGTAACTATTCCGTGACCTACGCGATCGGCCTCGCTGCGGGGCTCGTCGCGTCGCTCCGCTTGCAGAAACGCTTGCAGTGGTGATTCTGCGTTGGCAGGCTAGAGAACAAAACCGCTCGCGAGCAGCGTCTTCCTTAGTGGAGCGTACCGGGATCGAACCGGTGACCTCCGGCTTGCAAAGCCGGCGCTCTCCCAGCTGAGCTAACGCCCCGTGCCCGGATAGTAGAGCGAAGATTGGACTGCGCCGTCGGCGAGAAGGGCGGCAGCCGGCGCGGTACGATCGTTAGCCCTTGACGACGGCGCCGACCGCCATGGCCGACTCGCCGAGAGCACGGCGTAGGCCCCGTCCCTCCGCAAGCTTCCTGCGTTTCTTGCTCCGCCGGGGAGCGGCACTCGTGTTCCTCGCGGTGGGGATCACGCTCGTGGTCTTCGTGCTGACTCAGCTGGTGCCGAGCAATGCCGTGGCGACCAATCTCGGCGAGCAGGCGGCCGGCGACCCGGCTGCGGTCGCGGCCTTCAAGGCTCATTACGGTCTCGACAAGCCGCTGCCCCTCCGCTATGCGCTCTACCTGAAGCATCTCGTTCAGGGCGATCTCGGGCAGTCCGCGCTGACCCACGACGCGGTGACCCACGACCTCGGCCAGTTCATTCCCGCCACCGCCGAGCTCGCGCTCTATTCCATCGTCATCGCGGCCGTCTTCGGGATCGCCCTCGGCGTGATCGCCGCCATGCGCCGGAACCGGCCGGTCGACCACGTCCTGCGGGTCGTCTCGCTCGGCGGCATCTCGATGCCGACGTTCTGGATCGCCCTCGTCGCGCTCTACCTCGGCTTCTTCAAGTTCGGCTGGTTCCCCGGCGCCGAAAGACTCGATCCGGGAGTGCTGCCTCCCTCCCACAAAACCGGGCTGTACACGATCGACGCCCTGCTTGCGGGGCAATGGGGGCTCTTCGGCCAGGCCCTGCACCATCTCGTGCTGCCGGCGCTCGTGCTCGCTGCGTTCAACGTCAGCCTGCTCACCCGTTACACGCGCTCGGCCGTCCTCGAGGTCATCGGCAACGACTACGTCCGCGCCGCGCGCGCGAAGGGACTTCCGGAGCGGGTCGTGGTCACGCGCTACATCCTGCGGGCGGCCCTTCCGTCCGTGGTGACGGTGCTCGGGCTCGTCTTCGCGAACGTTCTCACAGGTGCGGTTCTCGTGGAGAAGATCTTCTCCTGGCCGGGCATCGGCCAATACGCGTATCAGGCGGCCGTCAATCTCGACGTACCGGCAATTGCCGGCGTCAGCTTGTTTGTCGCGGTCGTCTACATCACCGTCAACTTCATCGTCGACGTTCTCTACGGCGTGATCGATCCGAGGATCCGGGTCAGGTGAGCACCATCGCCTTCCGGGCGCGCGGGCGCAGGCGCAGCGGCAAGGTCCGCCCGGCGTGGCGGCAGCCACTCGCCGTCGCCGGGAGCGTGATCGCGATCGCGTGGCTCGTGGTGGCGATCTTCGCGCCTTTGGTTGCGCCGTACGATCCGCTTGCGCAGAGCTTTCCGCTCTCGCAAGCGCCATCCGGCTCGCACCTCTTCGGAACGGACGAGCTGGGACGTGACGTTCTCAGCCGCGTCATCTACGGCTCGCGCGTGTCCGTGCCGATCGCGCTGCTGCTCGTCACCCTCGCCGCACTGATCGGCGGGCTCGTCGGCAGCCTCGCAGGCTATTTCCGCGGCATCGCAGACGGCGTCTCCATGCGCCTGGTCGACCTGGTCTTCGCGTTTCCCCCGATCATCCTCGCGATGGTCGTCGCGGCCGTGCTCGGGCGTGGGCTCCAGAATGCTGCCCTCGCGATCGTCGTCGTCGCGTGGCCGTCGTACGCGCGGGTCGTCCGCGGGCTCGTTCTCTCGGTCGGGGAGACGGAGTACGTTCACTCCGCTCGCCTGCTTGGCTCCTCTGCGCGGCGGACCCTCTTTCGTGACGTGCTGCCGAATGTCGCCGGGCCCGTGCTCGTGCTCGCGACACTCGACCTTGCGAACGCGATCCTCCTACTCTCGGGCCTCTCGTTCCTCGGCCTCGGAGCGCAGGCGCCGCAGGCCGAGTGGGGGTCGATGGTCGCCGACGGCGCCCAGTACTTCCAGTGGTGGTGGATCGGAACCTTTCCGGGACTTGCCATCTTCACGGCCGTGCTGGCGTTCAACTTCCTCGGTGACAGCCTGCGTGATCTCTTCGACCCACAGACCTCCTGGGGCGGTGACGAGCGGCAGTGAGCGCTTTGCTCGAGGTCGAGGGGCTGCGCGTCCGGTTGCCGACGCCGGCCGGCTTCGCCACTGTCGTGGACGGTGTCGATTACCACGTCGAGCCGGCCCAGGTCTTCGGCGTCGCCGGCGAGAGCGGCAGCGGCAAGACGATGTCGATGCTCGCACTGCTCGGCCTGCTTCCGCCCGGCGCGGTTGTCGAAGGCCGGGCGGAGTTCGGCGGCAAGGATCTGCTGCGCCTGCGCGGCCGTGCCCTGCGTGCAGTTTCGGGACGCGACATCGGGATGGTCTTCCAGGACCCGATGACATCGCTCCATCCGATGCTTTCGGTCGGGCGTCAGCTCACCGAGCACATGCGCCGGCACCTCGGCCTCGGACGGAGCGCCGCCACGCAGCGGGCGATCGACCTCCTGGGACAGGTCCGCATCCCGGACCCGCAGGGCGCGTTGCGCGCGTATCCCCATCAGTTCTCGGGCGGGATGCGGCAGCGCGTCGCGATCGCGATCGCGCTCGCCTGCGGCCCCAGCCTGCTGATCGCGGACGAGCCTACGACCGCGCTCGACGTGACGGTTCAGGCCGGGATCCTGCGACTGCTCGACAACCTGCGTCGCGAGCGTGACCTCTCGGTCGTCCTGATCACGCACGATCTTGCAGTGATGTCGTCGATTGCCGACCGAGTCTCGATCTTCTACGCCGGACGGGTGGTCGAGTCCGGGCCGCGACGGGAACTACTGCGGCATCCACGTCACCCGTACACGCGTGCGCTACTCGATGCGCTGCCCCACCCGGAGGCTGCACGAGACACCCCGCTCGTCGCGATCAAAGGCGCGCCGCCGAGCCCGCAGCAGATCCCGGCCGGGTGCCCGTATCACCCGCGGTGTCCGTACGCGATCGACGTCTGCACTACGGTCGACCCGCCGCTCGCTCCGGTAGACGGTCGCCGGCTCGCGTGTCACGTCGATCCTTTCGCCGGTGGTGAGTAGCAGCGTGTCGAGAGCAGAGGGTCCGGCGCTCGAGCTTCGGGATGTGGAAGTCGTCTACGAGCGCCGCGGCCGGGAGCGCATTCGCGCCGTAGCGGGCGCGAGTCTCACCGTCGAGCGCGGACAGATCGTCGGGCTCGTAGGCGAGTCCGGCTGCGGAAAGTCGAGTCTGGCCCGCGCGGCCGTCGGTCTCGTGCAGCCGAGCGCCGGAACCGTGGCGTTCGAAGGCCGCGAGGTGACACCGCTCACGAGACGCGCCCGTCCCCGTGACCTGGTGGGGCTCCAGATGGTCTTCCAGAACCCGTACTCATCGTTGAATCCGCGTCGCAAGGTCGGTTCGCAGCTCGCGGACGCACTCGATGTCCTAAGCGTCGTCCCACACAAGGATCGCCGCGCACGCGTCGAGGAGCTGCTCGAGCTGGTGGGCCTTCCCTCGGCCGCCGCCGCGCGCTACCCGCATCAGTTCAGCGGCGGCCAGCGGCAGCGCATCGCCGTCGCTCGGGCGCTTGCGGCGGATCCGTCGGTGCTCGTCCTCGACGAGCCGCTGGCCTCGCTCGACGCATCCGCGCAGGCGCAGGTCGCGAATCTGCTCGTCGACCTCTCGCGTCGGCTTTCGCTCAGCCTGCTGCTGATCTCGCACGATCTCGCCATCGTCCGGCACGTCGCCGACGTCGTCACGGTGATGTACCTCGGCGTCATGGTGGAGACAGGGCCGACGCAACAGCTCTGGTCGCTGCCGCTGCATCCGTACACGGAGGCGCTGATCGCTGCCGTGCCTCATCCCGACGGGAGCGGTTTCCTGCCCGAGGCTTTGCCGGGAGAGGTTCCGGATCCGGCGCGGCCGCCGTCCGGCTGCCGTTTTCACCCGCGCTGCCCGTATGCGTTCGGCCCTTGCCCGACCGAGGAGCCGACGTTGTTGGAGGTCGCCGCTGGACGTACAGCCGCGTGCTGGCTGCAACAAGAGCACGGGCCGCCGGCGCGCCCGGCGGAGCAAGCGCGGCGGCTAGAACTTTCCCGCGGCACGAAGTAAGCTCGAAAGCCTCGTACCCCTTTCTTTCGGAGGAAGCAATGACCCGTTTTCGTACCCGTTCGGTCGGCAGAGCCGTGCTCATCGGCGCGGCGCTCGCGATCGCCGCGGGCGCGTGGGGCGTCTCGGCCGTTCAAAGCAAGTCGGCGTCCTCGGCGGCCAGCGGGACGCTCGTTGTCGACCGGTCGTTCGAGATCAAGACGGCCGATCCGCAGCGCGCCTTCGAGCCGACTGCCGCGATCGTCGATCGTGGCATCTACGACACGTTCTTCACGTACAAAGGCGGCGATCTCGCACACCCCGTGCCCCTGCTCGTGCAGTCCTGGTCGGCATCCAACGACGCAAAGACATTTGTCTTCCACCTGCGCAGAAACGTCCACTTCGCCGACGGGACGGCGCTCACCTCTGCCGACGCCGTCTTCTCGTTCCGGCGTCTGATCAACCTGAAAGGGAATCCGTCTTTCCTGCTCGACGGCGTCACGGCCTCGGCGCGTGGCAGGTACACCGTCGTCCTCCGCTCGACGACGCCGGCGACCGCGCTGCCGTCGATCCTGACGAACACGTCGCTCGGGGTCGTCAACTCCAAGCTCGTGCGGAAGCACGGCGGAACCTCAGCGGCCGGTGCGGACAAATCGGACAAGGCCGAGAAGTGGTTGAACTCTGCGACCTCTCGTGGTGCCGGTAGCGGCCCGTACCTGTTGCAGCGCTACAGCACGACCTCGCAGATCACGCTGATCCCGAATCCGCGCTATTGGGGGACGCGAAAGGCGGCGTTCAAAACGGTCGTGATTCGGAACATGATCGCGCCGACCCAGTTGATCAACATTCAGCGAGGGTCGCATGAGGTGGCGATCGACCTCTCCGCCGACCAGGCGCAGACGATCAAGGGCAACAAGCGACTGAACGTCCGGACGCTGCCGTCGACCTGGGTCTTCTGGCTGCTTGCCAACAACGATCCGCAGGTCTCGTCGGTCACTTCGAACAAGCACTTCCAGCAGGCAGTCCGCTACGCGCTCGACTACCGCTCGATCGTCAACGTGGCCGGGCCGGGAGCAATCCAGGCGCCGGGAATCATCCCGTCGATGTTCCTCGGCTCCCTACCGCGATCCGAAGCGATCAAGCAGAACCTCACGAAGGCGAGGAGCGAGCTTGCGGCGTCCGGCGTAGGTGACAAGACGATCACGCTCGAGTACCCGAGCGACCTGACGATCAACGGCGTCCCGTTCGGTTCGCTCGCGCAGCGGGTCCAGTCGAACCTGCAGGCGGCCGGCTTCCATGTCGAGCTCGCGGGTGCAACTGTCGGAACGTGGCTGCAGAAGTACCGCGACGGCAAGATGGCGTTCGGGCTCTCGCTCTGGGGTCCCGACTACCCGGATCCGTCCGACTACCTGGCGTTCACACCCGGCGAGCTCGTCGGGCTTCGTGCCGGCTGGCCGAAGGGCTCCGATCCGACGCTCGAGAGGCTTGTCGCCAAGGCGCGCATCACGACGGCGACGAAGCCGCGCCAGACGCTCTACCGGCAGATCCAGCGGAGGCTGAACGCGGCGGGGCCCTTCTTCCCGCTCCTGCAGCCGACGCAGGTCTTCGTGTCGACGAAGGACCTGAAGAACGCGGCCTTCAACGCCCAGTACCAGGTCGACGTCACGCAGGTGTCTCCGAAGTAATCAGTTATTCGCGACGAGGGCGGTGGGGTAGCTGTTGAGCTTTCGCCCCCCGCCCTCCTCGCACATCACGATGTCTTCGATCCGGACGCTGAAGCGGCCGGGGATGATGATCGACGGCTCGTCGGTGAAAGTCATGCCGGCCTCGAGCGGAGTCTGGTCTTCTTCCGAGATGAACGGCCGCTCGTGGACGTCCATGCCGATCCCGTGTCCCATCCGGTGGCGGAAGTATTCGCCG
>JALYST010000212.1 GCA_030854665.1 Actinomycetota bacterium | reverse complement strand
CGGTTCCACTCGTCGATCGCATGGAGATAGACCTGGTACGTCGTCGCGAACTCGAGCCCCGTCAGGACGCTCTCGTGAGCCACGAGGCTCTCGCCGCTCGGCTGCGCCCAGATCGTGGGCGCGTCGAAGCCGTAGGCGGCCTGCGCCTGCGCCGGCACGTTCGTCTTCCAGGTGAGACGTGCGCTGGTTGACGTGACCGAGACGACCTGAGCGTCGGAGATCGAGAGCGGCTCGAGCGGCGGAGGGGGCGTTACCGCGGTCGAGCGGCTGTCGATTGGCACGGCCACAGTGGCAGCAGCAGCCGCGGCGCGCTCAGCGGGCTTCCCGGCTGCGACGCTGATCTGCACGTCGGGCGTCTGCTTCGTCGGCACGCGCGTGAACGGACGAACGCGCGGTGACACGTTGGTGATCGGCGATGCGGCGACCGGCCGGTTCAGTCCGGGCACGCGCACGAGCTTGGGCGCCGCGAAGTCGGCCGGCTGGGGGCCGGATGCGAATGCAGCCGCCGGCGCAAGGTGGGTCCGCTGGATCACCAGGGCGATCCAGATCCCGCCGAGCGCTGTCAGCGCAAGGATGAGTGTGCGCAGCCGCAATTCTCCACTGGATGGCATTACCAGGACGATCTCGGCCTGGGAAGCCCCCGCCTTTAATTAGGCGCATATGCGGCACAAAGCATCCCGAAATAGGTTGATGCTTCGTAAGAGAGAAAGTCGCCTCGCCAGCCGTCGCCCAGCGCCCCGTGAAGCATCGCGAGCTGCCACCAGCTGTCGGCCTTGGCGGCCTCCACGAGGGCCGGGTCCAGCTCCAGGAGCTCGCCCAGGCGATCCTCCTGGACGATGCGGACGAGGCTCTCGTCATACTCGGCGGCCGCCGCGTCGAAGCCGTAGGGCCCTTCGGGGTCGTGGGCGTGCCCGTGGTCGGCGCTGGCGACCAGGGCGACATGCTTGCCTGATCCTGCGGCAGCACGTGCGAGGGCCCGGCCGGCGCGGACGTGCTCCTCGATCGGGCGGTCGCGTGCCGGGCTAACCACCACCGCCGGCACCGGCGGCTCCGATCGACCGCCCATGAACCACAGCGGGATCAGGACGCCCCAGTCCATCGGCGCGGTCGCCGCAGCTGGATCGTTCGCCCCGAAGCTTGCTCCGACAACAGGAAGACCTGCGTCGTGAAGGGCCACGATTGCCTGCGTCGCAAGCTCGATATCGACCGGGCACGACAGTGTTACGTCCGGCGCGTCGAATTCGGTGAGAGAGCCCGACAGCGTGCCGGCCAACACGACTGCGAAGTGGCCTTCGACGTGCACGTTGTGCGGCGTGAGCACGATCGTCACGTCGGGCGCCGCCGCGTCGAAGCGCCGGCCGAGCTCGGCGAGCGCTTCGTGTGTCTTCTCGGCACCGGGGACCGGCGCCTCGGGCAGCGTCCCGTGCGGCGCGATCGCGGCGAAGACGAGGCTCATTCGAACGAGTTGATGCGTTCGATCAGCAGCTCGAGAAACCCGTCCGAGTCGACCTCGACGCCCACGTGCGCATTCGGCTCCCGGTCCGTCCGCTGCCAGAGATCGACGACGGTGCGGCCGCGGCAGAGCTCGGACTCGGTGTCGATCTCGACGTTTCGCTTCAGCGTTCCCACGAGATCGGGGTTGAGCACGTGCGCGACCGCGAGTGCGTCATGGATCGGCGAGCCATCGAAGTTGTAGACGGTGCGATGGAACGTGTTGTAAAACCGCAACAATGCAGTGACCATCTCCCCCACTCGTCCGGCGAGCCGGCCGATGTGCGCCTGCGTGAAGAGCGCCTTGTGCGTGACGTCGAGGCCGACCATCGTCACCTCGATGCCGCTGGCGAAGACGCGCGCCGCCGCCTCCGGATCGCACCAGATGTTGAACTCCGCTGCCGGCGTCACGTTCCCTTCAGCGATCGCGCCCCCCATCAGGACAATGCGTTCGGGGCGCGCGTCGGGGTGCAATGCGAGCAGGAGCGCGATATTCGTCAGCGGGCCCACCGGGATCAAGGTCACCGGTCGCTCCGATGTGAGGATCTTCTCCGCAAGGAAGTCGACGGCATGTTGTGCAACCGGTTCCTTCTGAGGCGGCGGGAGATCCGGCCCGTCGAGGCCTGTCTCGCCGTGGACGTACGCCGCGACGAACTGTTCGCGCACGAGCGGACGGTCCGCACCTGCGGCGACGGGAACTTCTCCGCGCCCTGCGAACTCGAGCACGCGGATTGCATTCGCAGTGGTCTTGTCGAGCGTCTGGTTGCCTGCAACCGAGGTGACGCCAAGGATCTCGACCTCGGGCGAGGCGAGTGCAAGTAGGAGCGCGATCGCGTCGTCATGCCCGGGGTCGCAGTCGATGAGGATCGGCGTCGGGCTCACCCGCGGAGTATTGCGTCTACCTCGTCGGCCGTCGGCAGTGATGGTTGCGCTCCGAAGCGTGAGGCTGCCAGCGCGCCTGCCGCACACGCGCGGCGTAGCGCTTCCTCCGGCTCGCGACTCTCCAAAAGCGAGACGACAAGGCAGGCGGTGAAGGCGTCACCGGCCGCCGTCCCGTCGACGGCGTCGACGTGTGGGGGCCTCGCTCGCGCGATCTCCTTTCCCTGCTCGAGGAGGACCGCGCCGTCCTTACCCATAGTCACGGCCATCAGCCGTTGCTCGCCGACAACCTCGGCCTCGTAACGGTTCGCGATGACGAGATCGGCTTCCACGACCAGCGGCCGCGCCGGCGCGGCGTTCACGCATAACCACTGCGCCTTGGCGCGGGCTTCCCTGACCGCCTCGTCGGGGATCTCCAGCTGGCAGAGAACATTTCCGTCTGCCGCGACGCCGCCGACCTGGGCATTTGCGCCGGGCACGACCACGATGACGTTCTCGCCGTCGTCGGCGACGAGGATGATCGCGATGCCGGTGGGCGCGTCGACCGCGCGCACCTCCAGCCGGACTCCGGCAGCGTGGAGACCGGCGAGGGCTTCCTCAGCGTTGGGATCGACGCCGACGCAGCCCAGCATCCGAACGTTTGCGCCCAGCCGGGCCGCACCGACCGCCTGGTTGGCGCCCTTTCCCCCCGGGACCCGTTCCAGAGTGGCGCCGCTCAACGTTTCCCCGGGTCGCGGCAGCCGCTCCACCCTCGTGACGAGGTCGAGGTTGATCGACCCGACTACGGTGAGACTAGGCGGCAAGTGCGCGCAGGTCGGCCGCAGCGCGCTCGAGGTTCTCCCGGAGATCGAACAGCCCGGCCCAGAGCGACGAGCGGTCCGGCACAGAGTCGATGCGCGCCATATCCGCGAGACCTTGCAGCGCCCGTACGAGAACGGCGAGCTCGAGGTACGCCTGCGCAACGCGTGTCGCGTTCGCGCCCACGCCGGCGCGCTTCAAGACAGGCTCCCATTCGAGCAGCTCGCCTGCACCCGGCCCGCCGTACCAGGAGCGGCCTTCTGCACGGTCGGACTCGAGCTCGAGCAAGTAACGGTCGAGGGGATGGTCGAGTCCGGCGAGCGCGGTCTCGGCGCGATCGGCCGCGTGTCGAAGGGCAGCGTCACGTGCACCGGCCGTCGACGGATAGGCATCGCCGCGCGCCCAGCGTTCGAGCAGGCGGCAGAACGCGAGCGCTGCCGCTTCGCAGGCGCCGAGCTGACCGACGAGGCGGCGCGCGGTCATCCACTCCGACGCGTGGTCCTCGAGGACATCGGCCCAGCCGGGCTCTCTGGCTCTGATCGTCGACATGAGTGTCTACACCTCTACCACGACTGGGAGGATCATCGGCCTGCGATGGGTTCTGTCATAGACCATTTGTCCGAGTTCATCATGCAGGTGCTCCTGTAGGAGCTTGATCTCGACGATGTCGTTGCGCAAGAGGTCCCGCAGAACGCGGTCCGCTTCCTCGCGCAGCTCGTCGAGCAACTCGCCTGAGCCGTCGCCGAAGCCGCGCGCGATCAGCTCGGTGGGGCCTGCGGCTCCGTCGTCCGAGCCCGCGACGGTCGCGACGACGATCAAAACGCCGTCCTCGGAAAGGCGGCGGCGGTCCCGCAAGGCTACGTCGTGCACGTCCCCCACTCCCAGTCCGTCGACGAAGGTCACGCCCGTCTTGATCTCGTCGACGATCCGCACGCCTTCGCGAGAGAGCTCGACGACCGTGCCGTTCTCGGCCAGGATGATGTTCGCAGCGGGCACCCCCGCCTCGCGTGCGAGCTGACCATGTGCAGCCAGCATGCGGAACTCTCCGTGAATGGGCATCACGGCTTTGGGCCGCACGAGTGCCAGAAGTGTGCGCAGCTCTTCCGCGCAGGCGTGGCCGGAAACGTGCACGGGAGCGATCTCCTGGTGCAGCACCTCGGCGCCGGTCTTCGCCAGCTGGTTGATCGTGTCGTGCACGCGGAGCTCGTTCCCGGGGACGGGCTTCGCCGAGATGATGACGGTGTCGCCGCGTTCGACGTGAATCGCGGGATGGTCGTTGTAGGCGATCCGCGTCAGCGCCGAAAGAGGCTCTCCCTGGCTGCCGGTGCACAGGATCAGTTGCTGATGCGGTGGGATCTCCTCCAGCTCGGGTGGACGCACGAGCACGCCCTCCGGCACCTCCATGTAGCCCAGGTTCCGCGCGATGTTCGTGTTCTTGCGCATCGAGCGTCCCACGATGCAGACCTTGCGGTCGAGGTCGACGGCGACGTCGACGGCCTGCTGCATGCGGTGCACGTTCGACGCGAACGACGCGACGAGGATCCGTCCCTCGCGAAGCGGAAAGATCTGCCGGAAGGCCTCACCGACGATTCGCTCCGATTGCGTGAAGCCGGGGCGCTCGGCGTTGGTCGAGTCGCCGAGCAGGAGATCGACGCCCTGGTTGCCGAGCTCGGCGAGCTTCCCGACGTCCGTCTTGAGGCCGTCGACCGGCGTGTGGTCGAGCTTGTAATCGCCCGTGTGCACGATCCGCCCGGCCGGGGTCTCGAGCACGACGGCCGCCGAGTCCGGGATCGAGTGCGCCATCCGTACGAACGAGATCCGAAAGGGCCCAAGCTCGCGCGGCGGGTCGTCGGGATGCACCTCCCGCAGTTCCGCGGCGCGCAACAGGCCGTGCTCGTCAAGCTTGGACTTGACCAGGCCGAGGGTCAGCCGAGTCGCCCAGACCTCGGGGATCGGCACCTCGCGCATCAGATAGGGCAGCGACCCAACGTGATCCTCGTGGCCGTGCGTGAGGATCACCGCCTTGATCGAGTCCGCCCGGTCGCGAAGGTACGAGAAGTCGGGCAGGACGAGATCGACACCGAGGTGCTCGTCCCTTGGAAAGGCCAGGCCCGCGTCGACGACGACGATCGCGCCGTCGCACTCGTAGACGGTCAGGTTCTTCCCAACCTCGCCGAGGCCGCCGAGAGCGACAATCCTGCAGGTATCGGCCATTCGCTCCCCAGTCTAAGCGGGAGAGTGGATCTGGCCGATAAGGCCCGTATGCGGCCGAATCGCTCCTCGCTGGTCACGATCGTCCTCGGCCTCGGCGTGCTCGGAATCGCGCTCGCCAAGGTCACGGGGCAGGTCGGGCAGACGGCCTTCGCCCTCTTTCTCGCAGCGGTCATCCTCGTGGAGCTCTTCGAGGAGTCGGACCGCGAGCGTGCGCGGGAGCCGATGCAGTGGGAGCGTTTCCGGCTCGCTGCCGTCGTGCAGGTCGCAGCGGTCATCATGCTCGGGCCTTGGGCCGGCGCCCTCATTGCCGCAGTGGGAGTGCTGGCGGGCGGGATGTTCCGCGGGCGGGCCTTCCTCAGCGTCGCGTTCGACGTCAGCGCCGGTGCGGTCGCCGCCTGCGCGGGCGGTCTGGCGTTCGAGATCGCCGGGGGAACGGTCGGCAGCCTGCACCTGCTCCAAGACTTGATCGCGCTCGCTGCCCTCGCTCTCGCCTATCTGACCGCGCGGGCGCTTCTGCACGACGTCGTGCGCGGTCGCGAGGCTTTCGATCCACGGCTCGTGTCCGGCACCGGCGAGGTCGGCCTGGGTGCAACGCTCGCCCTGCTCGCGATCGGCCATCCCTGGGACGTGACGGTGCTGGTTCCCGTCGCGCTCGCGGTGCAACAGGTGCAGCTGCGGCTGAAGAGCCTGCAGCGCGAGACGCTCCGCGCGCTCGAGACCTTCGCGAACATCGTGGACGAACGTGATCCCTCGACCTATCGGCACTCGCTCCGGGTTGCGGGCTACGTCGACGGGCTTGCCCGTGCGCTACAGCTTCCATTCTCGGAGATCGACCGGCTCAGGTGGGCGGGGCGGCTGCACGATCTCGGCAAGGTCGCTGTCGATGCGTCGCTGCTCCGCAAGCGTGGGCAGCTCGACGGTGCGGAGTGGGCGGCGATGCGCAGGCACCCACGGTTGTCCGCGCGTCTCTTGCAGCGCTTCGAGTTCGTCTCCGCGCAGGCACGCGCCGTCGAGCTTCATCACGAACGAATGGACGGCGGCGGCTACTACGGCGTGGGCGGCGACGACCTGCCCCTCGCCTCGCACATCCTCATCGTGGCGGACAGCTTCGACGCCATGACCACCGACCGCCCGTATCGCCCAGGCCTGACGCACGCGGCCGCGCTGATGGAGATCGAGCGACATGCCGGGACGCAGTTCCATCCGACCGTTGCGAAGGCATTCGTGGCGGTGCAGCGTGGAGCCGATCCCGCGACTGTCCTTTCCGCGGAACAGCTGGCCGAGCTGCGCGGCGCATCCGCCCCGTACAGGATCGGGCTGGCCGGTCCGGCAGAGCTGAAGGAGCGGCCGGAGCTCGTCGCATTCGGCGGCGTCGTTCTCGCACTCGCCGGGCTCGGGTTCGGTCAGGACTGGCTCGCGGCTTCCGGCGCCGGGATCGCCGTCGCCGGGCTCGCGCTGCGTGCCCTCGTACGCCTGCAGGCCGAGCGGGCGGCCGCCGCGGTGCATCGGGCCCTGGGGACCGGCGAGGAACGCGACCGCGTCTTCGCGCGTCTGGCTGACACCGTCGCGCGCGTCTGGAAACACGACTGGATCGCACTCATGGCCTGGGACGAGGACGGGCTCGGCGGCTCGATCGAGCAGGCACGCGGGGATCGACCTCTCCCCGCCGCCGCGCTCACCGGTCTGCTGGTGCGCGAGGCTGAATCCGGCCGCGACGCGATTGTCGCTCCGGGAGTGGAGCTCGGCCGCAGCGGAGTGGTCGTCGCCCTGCCTCTGCGGCGTGACAACAGCGCGCTCGTGGGCTTCCTCGTCGTCGCCGCACCGAAGCTGCCGCCTCGGCATGTCGAGCTTGCCCTGCTCGACTCGCTCGACGAGATCGGGCTCGCGCTCGCCGATCTGCCGGCCGAGCCGGATGCCGTCCTCGCTCCGGTGATCTGGCCCGCCGAACGAGTCAATGCCTCGTAGCTGACCAGATCCCCTTTCTGGGGGATTTTCGCCCTCTTGGAGCGCTCCCAAGGTCTGAGGACGGTTGTATCGACAAGGAGGGCAGAATGCGGCGCGCAATCTGGATCTACCGTTTGGGAGTGTTGGCAGCGCTGTTGCTCGCGGCTGGTGCGGGCGACAAGTGGGGCTCACACTAGAAACCCGGCTGCGTTAGGACATGTCAGCCTCGCTGAAGGCGCGGGCGCTCATCGGCGGCACGATCGCGGCAGGCGCCGCGATTCTGGTCGTCGCATCGGTCAAGGCCGTGAGCGCGCCGCTGACGATGCTTGCGCTCCTCGGCGCCGCGGTCGTGGTGGCCGAGCTCTTGCAGGTCTCGACTGACAACAAGTCGGTCGGCTCTGCCGATTCGCACACGGTCGGCTTCTCGTCGGGAGTCCACCTCGCGGCCGTGCTGCTCGTCGGGCCCTGGGCCGCGGCGCTGGTTGCAGCCTTCGGTGTCCTTGCGGTCGATCGGCTGCGTGGGACTGCCTGGCGCTTCATCCTCTTCAACGCGAGCGCCTTCCCCGTCGCGACGCTGTGCGGAGGCTTGGTCTATGGGTTTGCCGGCGGGCACCCGGGAGAGTTGAGCCTGCCCGGTGCGATTCCAGGGGTGATCGCCCTCGGCCTCACCTACTCCCTGGTCAACACTCTGCTCGTCAGCGCTGCTGTCGTCCTGCACTCCAGCAGGCGCCTGTGGGACTACTTCCTCGATTCGATCAGCGGTGAGCTCCAACCGAAGGCGGCAGAGGCAGGCATTGCAGTTTCGGTGACCGCGCTCGCACTCACCCAGCCATGGGCGCTGGTCGCGCTGATGCCGCTGGTCTTTGCGGTCTACCAGGCCCATGCTCGACTTGCGCTCTTGCGGCGCGAGACGGGCCGTGCACTCGAAACGTTCGCCAATGTCGTCGACGAGCGCGATCCCTATACGTACCGCCACTCAGCTCGGGTTGCAGAGCACGTGGCGGGTCTAGCGGAAGCACTGCACCTGCGGGACTCGGATGTAGCGCGACTCCGCTGGGCGGGACGGCTGCATGACTTGGGCAAGATCGCCGTCGACCCTGCGGTCATCAACAAGCCCGGCGCGCTTCGCGACAGCGAATGGGTGGAGCTCCTCCGACACCCACGCCTTTCGGCGCGGCTGTTACGGAACTTCCGCTTCGCCTCTGAAGAGGCTCGGGCGGTCGAATATCACCATGAGCGCTTCGACGGCAAGGGCTACTACGCGGTCGAGACCGCGGGCGTCCCTCTGGCGGCGCACTTCCTGATCGTCGCCGACTCGTTTGACGCAATGACCACCGACCGACCGTATCGACAGGGGCTCTCGAAGGAGGAGGCGCTCGCCGAGATCGAGCAGAAGGCCGGCACGCAGTTCCATCCCGCCATCGCCCGTGCTTTCGTCGCGTACCAGCGCGGCGCCGATCCGGAGCTGGCGCTGTCTGCCGCCGAGCGCGAGGAGCTACGGAACGTGATCGGCCGCGCCCCACGACCGCGAACCGGTCAGACGTGGGCGGCGACGACCGAGCGCGTCGCACTAGCGGGCCTCGTGCTTGCGCTGATCGCCCTTGCATTCGGCGACGCCAGAGTGGTTGTCGCCTGTGCGGCTCTGGTCTTTGGCTCGCTTGCGTTCCGGCAACGCGGATTCATGCGCGCGAGACGTCTGACCGCGTTCTTGCGCGAGATCGCAAAGCCCCGTACGCGTCCGGACCTCGTCCTCCAGGGCATCGCTGCCCGACTGGCCGGCGAAGCTGATCTTCGTTGGGCCGGAATTGTGCGCTGGAACGGCCAAGAGCTCATCGGGCGCATGGACCTGAGCTGGGGACACGAGGCATCGGCACCGAGCGAGGCCGCGCTGATGAGCTGGCTGCTTCGCGAGGTCGAGACGGAAGACACGCTCCTGCGCACCTCCGGGTCCGAGCTCGGCGGCGTCGGGCAGACCGTCGCGGTGAACCTCAGGCACGACCGGGAGCGAGCCACCGTTCTGCTACTGACTTTCACGTCCCGCGTGCCCCGGCACGTCGAGATCGCACTTCGCGGGCTCGTGCCGGAGCTCTTGCTCTCGCTGAAGCCGGGCCCAGAGGTGACTCCGGCCGAAACACTGGCAGCGGCGGCGTCCTAGCGTGTTTCTTCTCCCAGCCCTCGGCCTGGGTTTTGTGTTTGCAATCTTGCTCGGTGGACGGCCGACGCGGGTGTTCGAGCTCCGTTTCCGCGCCGGCTGGTTGGTCTTGCTGGCGCTTGCCGTTCAGCTCGTGATCTTCACGAAGTTCGTCGATATCGAGCCACTGCTCCGGGGCCGTCTCCACCTGGCGAGCTACGGACTGTTGCTGCTGTTCGCCGCACTGAACCTGCGGACGCGCATGCTGCTTCCGGTATTGGCGGGACTCGGCTTGAACGCAGCCGCCATCGCTGCCAACAGCGGCAAGATGCCGCTCTCCCAGACTGCGGCCGGCGCCGCGGGTCTCCAACCCGAGGCGATCTCGAACGTCTCGCGGCATGCGAGCCATCTGTCTTTCCTCGGCGACGTCTTCGCGCTTCCTTCCCGACTCCCGCTCGCCAACGTCTTCTCTGCCGGCGATCTACTGATCGGCTTCGGGATGATCGGCTTCATCGTCGCGGTCGCGACCGACGAAGGTGTGACGCCGCCACTCAGCCTGCGACGTCTCATGGCTCCGCTCCGGACGAGCCTCTACCGCCGCCTCGCCGCGGGACGTTTCGTCTCTCAAACGGGTGACTGGCTGACGATCGCCGCGCTTGTCGGCTGGATCTACGAGACCACCGGTTCCACCAGCGAGGTGGCCGCGTTGCTGCTGGCACGACTGGCGCCACCGATCCTCGGTAGCAGCCTCGCAGCGCTGATCGTCGACCGCCTGCCGAAGCAGCGCGTGCTCGTCTGGGTCGAGCTCGCTCGCGGACTGGCCGTGCTGGGGGCTCTTGCGGCTGTCATCAGCTCCCACCACGTGGCCGTCTTCATCTCGATCGGGATCTGCGGAGGACTCGCCGCGATCTCCGGCGCCGTTCTCCCATCGCTCCTCCCGAGCGTGTTGCCGAACGAGCAGCTCCCATCGGCAAACGCCGGGCTCGGAATTGCGAAGGACGTAGCGATGGCTCTGGGTGCAGCCGCCGGTGGCATCGCGCTGTCGTGGGTAGGTGTGCGGCCGGCACTCGTTGTCGACCTCCTCACGTTCATACTCGCCGCCGTCCTGTACTTCAGCGTGCGCGGAATCGCGCCTACTCGAGTCGGTGCGCGTGGCGAGCGGGCGCCTAGTGGGTTCCGGTACCTGATCGGGCAGCCGACGCTGCTTCTGCTGATCGCGTCCTTCGCCGCGGCGACTCTCGCCACCGGGCTAACGAATGCGACCTTGCCGCGCTTTCTGGGCGGCTCGGTCGGTCTTGGTTCCGGTGCCTACGGTTTCGGTATCGCCGCAATTGCAGGCGGCCTAGCGCTCGGTGAGGCGCTGGTCGGCTTCGCCCGCGTCGGGCCGTCCGCCGGCCGGTGGATCGGAGCAGGGCTCATGCTCATGGCAGGACTGCTGGCTCTTCTTGCCATGACGACGCACGCTCCCACCGCCCTGCTGTTGCTCGGGGCGATCGGGTTCGTCGACGGGACGACCGACGTCCTCTACCAGACGATCGTCCAGCGGCGCGCTGACCCCCGGTACTACGGCTGCGTTTTCGGCTTTTCCGGTGCCTTCATGACGGCCACGATGATGGGCGCGTTCATTGCAGCGCCGCTAGCGAACAACGTGCTCGGCTCGGACCAGGTCATTCTCGGCGCCGGTGCGGCACTGCTCCTGGCAGGAACGTTGGCGCTGCTGGCAATGGCTCGTTCCGAGCGCGTGGCGGACGCAGCGCTAGGTAGCAGCGACGGTGCCGAGCAGGGCAAGCTGTTCGAGGCAGTCTCGGATCTTCGCGCGCTCGGAGTCAGTGGCCTCGACGAGCGGCAAACGGAGACCGCCGACCTCCCAGCCGAGCAGGTTGAGCGCCGCCTTGACCGCGATCGGGTTGGTCTGGACCTTGAGGAGCTCGTAGGCCGGATGGACCTGCTCGTCGAGGCGGCGCGCCGTCTCGACGTCGCCTTCGAGAAAGGCGCGAACCATCCGCTTCACCGTCGGTCCGACGAGGTGCGTATGAACACAGACGCCTCCGACTCCCCCGAGTTCGAGAAACGGCAGGATGAGGTTGTCGTCCCCCGCGTAGAGGTCGAGGCCCGTCTCGCGGACGATGCGCTGGGCCTGGGTGAGATCGTCGTTGGCCTGCTTGACCGCTCGGACCGTCGGGATCTCGGCGAGCTCCAGAATGGTT
The DNA here is from genome assembly GCA_030854665.1 of Actinomycetota bacterium. GTDB lineage: Bacteria > Actinomycetota > Thermoleophilia > Gaiellales > Gaiellaceae > 3-1-20CM-4-69-9. The sequence continues at coordinate 15,695 of JALYST010000212.1, read as the reverse complement.
TCGGGCTCGATGTTGATCACGACGCGGCCGGGGATGTTGTAGACGACGATCGGCTTGTCGCTGGCGTCGGCGATGGCGCGGAAGTGCTCGACGATCCCGCGAGGGGGCGGCTTGCTGTAGTACGGAGTGACGACGAGGAAACCGTCTACACCGAGCTCGTGCGCTTCACTCGTCAGGTGAACGGAGTGAGCGGTGGAGTACGTGCCGGTACCGGCGACGACCGTACCCCGATCTTCAAGCGCTTCGACCGCGACGCGGAAGAGCTCGAGCCGCTCATCGTCCGTCAGAGTTGGGCTCTCCCCGGTCGTTCCCGCAACGACGATCCCGTCTGAGCCGTTCTCGACGAGGTAACGCGCGAGCTCTCCGAAGCGCTCGAAGTCGATCGTGCCGTCGTTCCTGAGCGGCGTGACGATCGCGGTCAAAACCTCGCCGAGCACGCCACTAGTCTACCGGCGTGGGTCTGACGATTCGGGATGCCGTGGCGGCCGACGGGGCCGCGATCGCGGCTTTGCTCGGGCAGCTGGGCTATGAGACGGAAGCTTCGGCCGTCGCGCCGAGGCTCGAGCGGCTCGTGATCGTCGGTGATCGCGTGGTCGTCGCCGAGCTGGATGACGAGGTGGTCGGCCTCGCCTACCTGCATGCCTCGCCGACGATCGAGCACGAGCGTCCTGCGGCGAAGATCGGTGCGCTGGTCGTCGACGAGCCACACCGCGGCGAGGGAATCGGCCGCGCGCTCGTCGAGGCGATGGAAGCGGAGGCGCGCGCGCGGCGTTGCGCGCTCCTGTTCCTCACGACCGGCGTAGGCCGCGAGGGCGCGCACGCGTTCTATGCGCGGGTTGGGCTCGAGGAGACCGGCAAGCGCTTTACGAAGAGCCTGGACTGACGCTGAGCCAGTAGTCCACCCATTCGTCCCTCGTGGCTCCGACTCGCTCGTAGACGCGTTGCGCACGCGTGTTGTCACGCGCCGTCTGCCAGCCGAGCTTAACGGCTCCGTGGCGGCGGCACTCATCCAGGCAAGCGTCGATGAGGAGGTCCGCCGCGCCGGTTCCGCGCGCGGCCGGGCTGACGAACAGGTCGTGCATGATCCCCGTGCGAGCGGCGACCAGCGTGTCCCACGTCCAGTAGACGGTCGCGAAGCCGACCGGGTCCCTGTTGTCATCTCGTGCGATCAGCTGCACGCCCTCGCGGTCCGGGTCGGCGATCAGGGCGCGCGAGACGGCGAGCAGGGCGGCATCGGTCGGGTCGACGTCGTAGAAGTTGCAGTAGGCGCGGACGAGCGGCAGCAGATCCGAGAGATCCGTGTCCGTCACGCGTGACGCGTCAGTCACGCCGGGCTCAGAGCAGTGCGTCCAGCCCGACCGTGAGGCCCGGCGGGAGCGTGTCGAGCCGCTCGAGGGCGAGCAGCACCCCCGGAACGAAAGCCTCGCGCGAGAACGTGTCGTGGCGGATCGTCAGCAGCTGGCCGTCGCCGCCGAACAGCACCTCCTGATGCGCGACCAGACCCGGCAGGCGCACCGAGTGAATTACGGGGTCACCGCCGACGAGCTCTGCGGTCGCCTTGGCGGTCCCGGACGGAGCGTCCTTCTTCGCCTCGTTGTGCATCTCCACGATCGCGGCGCGCGGCATGTGCGCGGCAGCTTCGCGCGCGAAGCGCATCATCAGCACGGCGCCGAGCGCGAAGTTCGGAGCGTGAAAACACGCTACCCCCCGGTCCCGCGCCAGTGCGTCCACGCGCGCGTGGTCGAAGCTTGTCGTCCCGATCACACACGGAATGCCCTGCTCGATCGCGGCCGCCACGTTGGCCTCGACCGCGTCGGGCACGGTGAAGTCGATCATCGCGTCCGCAGCCTGCAGCTCGACGAGCTCGTGACCTGCTGCTTCGAGCCCCGGCGCCAACACGCGGCCGACCTTGCCGCCCCGTCCGTTCAGGACGAGCTTCACGCGGCGCGGGCGAGCACGGCCGGATTGATGCGGCGCGCGGCGGCGCGAAAGACCCGCTCGCTCGGCCCGATACCGGAGATCGAGAGTTTCTCGGGGGCGAACAGGTGCTCTGCGAGCTCGGCGACCTCCTCGGGCTCGACCGCCTCGATCTCTGCGATGATCCGCTCGAACGAGAGCAGCTCGGTGTCAGTGATGAGCGACTTCCCGAGCCTGGTCATGCGGTTCGACGTCGACTCCATCGACAGCATGATCCGACCTTTCAGATTCTCTTTCGCGCGTGCGATCTCTTCCGGACGGACGTTCCCCTTTGCGATGTCGAGGAGCTGCTCGCTTGCGATCTCCACGCACGGGCCAAGGTTTTCCTCCCTCGTCCCGACGTAGATGCCGACGAGGCCCGTGTCGGTGTACTGCGACGCGAACGAATAGACGGAGTAGGCCATGCCGCGCTTCTCCCGGATCTCTTGGAAGAGTCGCGACGAAGCCGAGCCGCCCAGAATCGAGTCGAGAATCGAGGCGGCGAACCGACGGGGGTCGGAGCGCGCAATTCCCGGTGCGCCGACGCAGACGTGGTACTGCTCGGTGTCCTTCTTGGCGAAGCGGAAGCCGGGTGGCGGCGCCTTCACGAGCGGCCGCCTGACCCGCGGGCCTCCGGCGGGTGGCCGCTGCTGGCTCTGCGCGCGCGCGAGCATGCGGATGAACTTGTTGTGCTCGACGTTCCCCGCTGCGGCGATCACGACGTTGCCGCCCGCGTACATCTGGCGGTGGTACGTGGAGAGCACGCGCTTCGTCACCGACGAGATGACCTCGGCGGTGCCGATCACGGGGCGCCCGAGCGCATGACGTCCGAAGACTGCCTCCGAGAACAAATCGTGAACGAGCTCCTGCGGCGTGTCCTCGTACATCGCGATCTCCTCGAGCACGACATCCCGCTCGGAGTCGAGGTCCGTGAATGCGGGAGCGAACACCATGTCGGTCATCAAGTTGAGCGCCGTCTGCACCTGGGCGTCCGGCACGCGCGCATAGACCATCGTGTGCTCCCGAGAGGTGGCGGCGTTGAGCTCCCCGCCGAGGCCGTCGAAGATCTCTGCGATCTGCTGCGCGCTGTAGGAGCGCGAGCCCTTGAAGAGGAGGTGCTCGATGAAGTGCGAGACCCCGGCCTTGGCATCCGTCTCGTCGCGAGAGCCCGCGCCGATCCAGAAGCCGATGGCGACCGAGCGGACACTCGGAACCCGCTCCGAGATGACCCGCTCGCCCGAGTCGAGCTCGGAGAGGACGTACTTCTGCACCACCGCATTATCCTGGCCGGGCACGATGGCGGCCGGCAGATCATGAGGTCGGGCTTCTAGGCCCCGGGTGCGTCAATCTCATCGGGGAGCACACGGACTACAGCGGGGGCCTCGTCCTGCCGTTCGCGATCCACCTTGGAATCGAGCTGTCCGCCGGGCCCGCAGAGCGCATCTCTCTCGTGTCCGAAGGGGAAACCGTGGAGCTGGCGGCGGACGGGACCGGCGACGCCCAGGGCTGGGGCCGCTACGTCGCCGCTGTCACCGAGGAGCTGGCCGAGGTCGGTCGTCCCGCGGTCGGGCTCGAGGGCGTCGTAGAAGCGAACCTGCCTCGCGGGGCCGGACTCGGCTGCTCGGGAGCCCTGGAGGTGGTCGTGGCACTCGCGCTCTGTGCCCGCCGCAGACGTTACGCGGACCGCCGTGCCGAGCTCGAAGCGGGCGACCCTCGCCGCGTCCGGCATGTCGTCAGCGAAACGAGCGTGTGCTCGAGCTGGTCGACGCCCTCGAGCGGAACGACCTGCAGGCGCTCGGCTCGCTCTTCCTCGCGAGCCACGCCAGTCTCCGCGATGACTACGAGGTCTCGACCCCCACGCTGGACGCGGTCGTCGCAACGGCACTCGAGGCCGGGGCACTCGGTGCGCGCATGACTGGCGGAGGCTTCGGCGGCTCCGTGGTCGCGGTCGCGGAGCGCGCCGACGCCGATGCTGTTCTCCGGCGGACGCTCGAGCGAGCGGGGTCTCAGGGCTGGATCGTCGAAGCGGCTGCGGGAGCTAGCCCACGCAGAACGGATTCCCGTCCGGGTCCCGCAGGATCGTGAACGTGAGGTTCGTGCCGACCTTCGTCTCGACGACCGACGCGCCTGCGCCCGCGAGCCGCTCGATTTCCGCCTCGCGGTCGTCGCTGTGGAAGTCCAGATGGATCGGATACGACGCGGGCCGGGACTTCTCGCGGCGCTGAAAGAGAAAGCGCGGGCGACCGCTGTCTGGTGGGCGCGTGACGTAGAAGGCGGTGAGCTCGCGTTCGTCCATGCCGGCATCGCGGAGCTTTTGCAGGAAGCCCTCGTCGACTTCCTCGGCAGGCCAGCCGAGGGCATCCGCCCAGAATTTCCCGAGCTCCCTCGGCTCGGCACACGAGAACGTGACATTGCCGATGTAGCGGTGCGCCGGAGCATTCGGCGGCGACTGGATGCAGAAGCCGTTCCCTTCGGGATCGCGCATCACGGTCCACGTCTCTTCGAGGTCTCCCGCGCTGTGCGATTTCGTCTCGACGAGACGTCCGCCGAGCCCGAGCACCCGCGCCAGCTCCGCCCCGCGGTCCGGAACGTTCACGTCGACGTGGATCGGCATTTCGATCGTCGGCGACTTCGGGAGCCGGTTGAAGAGGAGCTTGGTGCCCTCACCGCGGGGATCCGTTGCGAACCAGCTGTCGCCCGCCGCAGCGGTCTCGTAGTCGAGCAAATGTCCCCAGAACTCGGCGAGGCGTGCCGGGTCCTCGCAGGAGAACGTGATGTGCTCTAGCTGAAGCACGAGCCCATCTTAAGGCGCAGCGTCCGAGCGACGAGCACGCGCACCCCCACCCTCAGGGTGGGGTGAACACCCGCCACCCTCGCGGTCGACGATACCGACGGAATGTGCGCACGGCTGTGCCGGCTCTGCGCCGAAACTGCACGCACGCGTCCAAAGAGGAGAGTCGGAAACGACGAGGACGGCCTTCCGGCCGCCCTCGTAGCGTCAACATGTCCGTGCGAACTAGCGCCGGTCGCGGCCGCCACCGCGGCCACCGCGCCGATCGCCGTCACGCGGCGGTCGCTCCTCGCGCTCGCGAGGCGGTGCGTCCTTCGCCCGCTCGATCAGCTCTTCAGGGCTGACCGTGTTGCCGTTCTCGTGCTTCTGGATCAGTTTCAGCCCGATCCGGCCACGTGCCTTGTCGACCTCCTGCACGAGCACGTCCAGGATGTCGCCGCGGTTGATCACGTCCTCGATATGGCCGACGCGACCCGGGCCAACGTTCGAGACGTGCAGCAGCCCATCGGTGCCCTTCTTCAACTCGACGAACGCGCCGAACTGCGTGGTCTTGACGACCTTCGCACTCCGGAACTCATCGCCGACCTCGGGCTCCTTCGTCAACGCCTGCACCGCAGCGATCGCCGACTCCGCCTTCTGGCCGTCGGTCGCGTAGATGAGGATCGTCCCGTCCTCTTCGATGTCGATCTGCACCTCGTGATCGGACTCGAGCGCGCGGATCGTCTCGCCGCCCTTGCCGATCACCATGCCGATCTTCTCGGGGTCGATCTTCACGGTCGAGATGCGAGGTGCGTTCTCGTTCAGCTCCGATCGGGACTCCGGGATCGCCTCGAGCATCTTGTCGAGGATGAGCTCGCGCGCCCGCTTGGCCTGCTCGAGCGCGGCTTGCATGATCTCCCGCGTCACGCCGGTGATCTTGATGTCCATCTGCAGGCCGGTGATGCCCTCACGCGTGCCGGCGACCTTGAAGTCCATGTCGCCGAGGTGATCCTCTGCCCCCTGGATGTCGGTGAGGATGACGTAGTCGTCGCCCTCTTTGACGAGGCCCATGGCGATGCCGGAGACCGGTGCCTTGATCGGCACGCCGGCGTCCATCAGCGCGAGCGTCGAGCCGCAGACCGAGCCCATCGACGACGAGCCGTTCGACTCGAGCGTCTCGGAGACGATGCGGACCGTATACGGGAACTCGTCCGTTGACGGAATCACCGGTTCGAGCGAGCGCTGGGCCAGTGCACCATGGCCGATGTCGCGGCGTTTCGGCCCGCGCATGAAGCCCGTCTCCCCGACCGAGTAGGGCGGGAAGTTGTAGTGGTGCATGAAGCGACGGTCGGTCTCGAGTGAGAGGTCGTCGATCCGCTGGCCTTCCTTCGCCGTGCCGAGCGTCAGCAACGACATGATCTGCGTCTGCCCGCGCGTGAAGAGGCCCGACCCGTGCACGCGCGGCGAAACGCCGACCTCGCACTCGATCGGACGGATCTCCTCCGGACTGCGGCCGTCGGGCCGGTGCTTGTCCACCGCGATCTTGCGGCGCACGAGCTCTTTGTAGATCGCCTCGGCGGCCTTCTTGACGTAATTCTTGGTCATCGAGTCCTTCATCGTCGCGGCCTCGCCGTCGCCGACCGCGGGACCTACCGCGAAGGGCAGCTTGACCGTGTCGACGATGCGGTCGAAGAGCAGCTGACGCTTGGCAGACTTGAGCTCCTTCGAGTCCTGCTCCGCGTCGGTCAGCGCTTGCAGGTCGCTCTCGAACTGCTCGCGCACCGGCTGCAACACCGTTTGGAGGCGGATCTGCTCGAGCACTGCAGCCAGGCTCATCTTGCGCTGCACCTGCCGGAGCACGTCCTCCTCGGTCGAGTCCATGCTCAACTCGCCCTGCGCCTCCTCGATGGCACTGTCGGCGGCACGCAAGCCTTCGGCGTTGATCCGCTCACGGATCTTGTCCCCGAACTCCCGCTCGACCTCTTCCGTCATGCTCGAATCGAGCCACTTCGCCTTGCCTGCCTGGCGCTGGAGGTCCAGCTGCGCCTCGCAGATCTTCTTGATCTCCTCGTGCGCGAGGTCGAGTGCCTCGAGCAGCTTTTCCTCACTGACTTGATTTGCGCCTGCCTCGACCATGGTGAGTGCCTCAGGGGTCGCGACGACGATCAGGTCGAGCTCCCTGTGCTCCGCCACTTCCGGCAGGGTCGGGTTGACGACGAGCTCGTCGTCGATGATCGCGACCCGAACGGCCCCGACCGGCCCTATGAACGGCATCGGCGAGAGCATCAGCGCTGCCGAGGCACCGTTGATGCAGAGGATGTCGTGTGCGGTGATCAGGTCGGCGCTCAGCACCGTGCAGATCACCTGGGTCTCGTTCTTGTAGCCCTTCGGCCAAAGGGGCCGAATCGGCCGGTCGATCATGCGTGCGGTCAGAATCGCGCGCTCCGTCGGACGGCCCTCGCGCTTGAAGAAGCCGCCGGGAATCTTCCCGGCCGCGTACATGCGCTCCTCGACGTCGACGGTGAGCGGGAAGAAGTCCGCGCCTTCGCGCGGCTCCATCCGGCCCTGCGCCGTCGCCAGGACCATCGTGTCGCCGGAGCGGACGACGACGGAACCATCCGCCTGCTTCGCCAGCTTGCCGGTTTCGAACGTAATCTCGCGCCCGCCGACCGTCACGCTGACGTCGGCTCGGCGCTCAGTGGCAATTGCCATCAGTTTTCCTCCACTCTGCTTTGGGGGAGAGTGGGGACTCGAGTCAGCGTCGTGGATCGGCGCTCGCTCGAATCTCCACTCTCTCTGGTTACGACGGGACTACCTGCGTAGGCCCAGTTCCTTGATCAGTGCTCGGTATCCCTCCAGGTCGTGCTTCTGGAGATACGTCAGGAAGCGCCGTCTTCTGCCGACGAGCTTCAGCAGCCCGCGGCGTGAGTAGTGGTCCTTCGGGTGTGCACGAAGGTGCTCCGTGAGATCGTTGATGCGCTTCGTGAGGAGCGCGACCTGCACCTTGGTCGAGCCCGTGTCGGTCTGGCTCGCCCCATGCTGCTGGACGATCTCCTGTTTGACTTCCTTCGTAAGGCCCATCTCACCTCCGTATCGTCAGTCCCAGCAATCCGCCGGAAGCAGGCGGAAAGCCGCGGCTGCGGTCGGCCGACAGGTTAGCAACGATGCCGCTATTTCAGCAGGAGCCCGCCTAGGCGCCGTTGCGCGACAAACAGGCCGGCCGCGCCGAGGACGAGCAGATACGAAACGTTGATCAGCTGAGCCCAGCCCACCGTCCCGAGATTGAGCGCGCGCAGGAGCTCGATGGCGTGGTAGAGCGGCGAGCAGCGCACAACCCACTGGAACGCTTCCGGATAGGTCGTGATCGGGAAGAACGTCGCGGAGAACAGGAACATTGGGAGCTGGACGAGGCCGACGAATTCTAAGTCCTGCCAGGTGCGCATGAACGTCGCCGTAGCCACACCGACGCCGGCGAATGCGAAGCCGATCAGCACTGCGCCCGGAAGCGCGAGCAGGCCCCAGGCCGATTCGATCAGGCCGAGCGCTCCTGCGACGGCCAGGAACGAGACCGCGTAGAGGAAGCCCCGAAAGAGCGCCCACGCCGTCTCGCCGACCGCGACGTCAGCCGGCCCGATCGGCGTCGAGAGCATTGCGTCGTACGTCTTCATGTACTTCAGCTTCCAGAACACGTTCGTCCCGTCATAGAGCGCGCCGTTCATCGCGGCCGAGGCCAGCAGCGCCGGTGCGATGAAGCTCGCATAGTCGATCAGCCGCCCACCTGGACCGGGGACCGTCCCGACAAAGTGCCCCAGCCCGATCCCCAGCGAGAAGAGATAGAAGAGCGGCTCGAAGACGCCCGAGAAGATGACCATCCAGGAGCGTCGGTACACCATCAGGTTGCGCTCGAAGAGCAGGTGTGCCCGGCCCCCCGCAATCGCGGCGGCGGTCACTTGAGCAGCCTCGCCGCATAAGTACGCCGGGCCCACGCGAAGCCAATCACCACGATCAGCAGGAGATAGGCCGCGTGCCCGAACGCGCGCAATACGTGCACGTCGCCGAGCGTGAACATGCGGCAGAGCTCGACCCCGTGCCACAGCGGGGTCGCGTAGGCGAGCCACTCGAGGAGCAGAGGCAGGCGCGAGACCGGGAAGAAGGTTCCCGAGAAGAGGAACATCGGGACGACGACGAAGCGATTGACCGCCACGAACGCCGAGTCCGAGTCCAGCGTCGCTGCGTACGCCGCGAACGGAGCCGTAAAGGCCGCGCCAAGGAGGACCGCGGCGGGCAGCGCCAGGATGCCGAGTGGCGAGTTCACTCCGCCGAAAGCCGCGATCACCCCGAGGTACACAGCACTGGTCGACGCCACGCGCGCGGTCATCCAGAGTTGATGGCCGAACACGATGTCTCGAATTCCGATCGGGGTCGCGAGCATGGCGAAGTACTGCCGCGTCCACTTGATCGACCCGATCACCGGCCACGATGCTTCACCGGCGGCGATCGTCATCGCCGTTGATGCAAGCATTCCCGGCGCAACGAAGTCGATGTACGAGACGCCGAGGGAGTTACCCGAGGACTTGTTCACAAGCGTCCCCAGCCCGACGCCCAGGGCGCCGAGATAGAACACAGGGTTGACGATGCTCGTGATCGCAGTGCCGCGCCAGACACGGCGATACACCATCAGCCAGTACTCGAAGACTCGGAGCGGTAGCGCTATCGAGCTCATTCGTCGACCAGAGTGCGGCCCGTCAGGTGCAAGAAGACATCCTCGAGAGTCGAGCGGCGCACGAGGACGCTCTCGGACTGAAGACCGAGCTCGTGCAGGTGCGAAGCGGTCGCGTCGCCGTCGTCCGTGTAGAGCAGCAGCCGGTCCGGCAGCGCCTCGAGCCTGCGTACGAAGCCGTCCCCGCGCGAGGTGAACTCGGCCGCAACCTCCTCCGGACGGTTCTCCCCGCGAAAGCGAAGCTCGACGACCTCGCGGGTGGAATAGCGGCGGATCAGTTCCTGCGGTGAGCCTTCGGCAGCAATCTTGCCCTTGTCCATGACCACGAGCCGGTCGCAGAGCTGTTCGGCCTCGTCCATGTAGTGCGTCGTGAGGATCAGCGTCACGCCTCGCTGCTTCAGCCGGAAAAGCCGATCCCAGACCGTGTGACGCGCCTGCGGGTCGAGCCCGGTGGTGGGCTCGTCGAGGAGCAGAACCTCGGGATCGTTCACGAGCGAGCGCGCGATCGTCAGCCGGCGCTTCATCCCGCCCGACAGCGGCTCGACCTTGTCGTTCGCCCGCTCGGTCAGCTGGACGAAGTCGATCAGCTCGTCGGCCCGCTCCCCTAGCTCGCTCCGCGGCAGTCCGAAGTAACGGCCGTAGATGATGATGTTCTCGCGGACCGTCAGCTCCGTGTCGAGGGTGTCGTGCTGCGGCACGACACCCAGTCGCGCGCGGATATCGGCGCCCTGCGTAGCCGGGTCCCGGTCGAGAATGCTCAGCGTTCCGCCCGAACGCGGCGACACGCACCCGATCATTCGCATGGTCGACGTCTTGCCGGCACCGTTCGGTCCCAGGAAGCCGAATGCCTCGCCACGCTCGACGTCGAAGTCGACGCCGTCGACGGCCACGAGTGCGCCGAAACGCTTGACCAATCCGCGGGCGTGCACCAGCGGCAGCTGTGCGGCTGCATCCACCACTCCTTCAACCTACCGGCCACGCACGGCGTCAGCGCGATAGTTTTTCGTGCGATGCAGGCGGCTGTCGCTGGCGGCCATCCGGCGACGGTGGCTGCAGGTATAATGGTGTTAGAGGACGGTGGCAACGCTGCGGATGCCGCAGTCGCCGCGTCGCTCGCGTCATGTGTCACCGAGACGGTGATGACGGGATTGCTGGGGGGCGGTCACGCGGTCTACTACGAGGCCGCGACCGGTCGCGTCCGCAATCTCGACTGCTTCGTCGCCGTGCCCGGTTTGGGCGAGGAACGGCGCGAGGCAGAGTTGATCCACCTCGACGTCCCGTTCGGCGCAGAGCTTGTTCACTACGCCGTCGGTCCGGCTTCGTGCGCCGTGCCCGGACTGCCCGCGGGTCTCGAAGCGCTTTGGCGCGAACACGGACGGCTGCCGTGGCGGCGGCTCGTGGAACCTGCGGTCCGGCTTGCGCGCGACGGCGTCGACTTTCCGGCGGCGCACGCCGCTTGTCTCGCGATGCTGGCGCCCGTGATGACGATGAACGAAGGCGCTGCGATCTACGCGCCTGGCGGCGAGTTGCTGCAAGCCGGCGACCGGCTCGAGCAGCCGGGACTGGTCGCGGCGCTCGAGGCGCTTGCCGACGACGAAGCGTCTGTCTACCGCGGAGTGATCGCGACCGAGTTGCTTGCTCTCTCTGCGGAGCGGGGTGGTTTGCTCACCCGCGCGGATTTCGACGGATACGAACCGAGCTGGAGCGATCCGGTCGAGGTCGGGTATGCGGCTGGCCGTCTTGCGACGCGGGGCGGGCTGTCGGCGATCTCCCAGACGGTGCCGCGGCTACCGCGCCTGTACGGACTCGACGAGACCGAGCGGGTGCTCGCGCTCGTGGAAGCGTTCGGTGCGCCGACCGATCTCCACGGTGACACGACGAACGTGTCAGTGGTGGATCGAGACGGGAACGCCTGCGTCTTCACGTCCAGCCTCGGCCTCGGCTCCGGGGACTTCATCCCGGGTCTCGACCTTCACCTCAACAGCATGTTGGGCGAAGCCGACCTGCTGCGCGGCCCACTCGAGCCGGGATCCCGGATGCAGAGCATGATGGCACCGCTCCTGGCGTTCGACGGAGATGGTCTGTCGCTCGCGGCGGGGGCGGCCGGAGGGACGCGCCTCAGGACTGCGCTCCTGAGTGTCGTGGCCGGAATCCTCGACGAAGGTTTGGCCGCGGACGCTGCCGTGAAACGCGCGCGCTTCCACCCGGCTCCCGAGGCAGTCAACGCTGAGCCGGGAGTCGACGAGGCGGCGCTCGACGAGCTCGAGACGCGCGGGCTCACCGTCAGGCGCTGGCCCGCGCGGCATCACTACTTCGGCGGGGTCAGCGTCGTCAGCCGGGCGGGTGCGGCTGGTGACCCGCGTCGGAGTGGCGCGGCGGCATCCACGACTCGCTGAACGCCCTGACGCGGGCGCCGACCCACCCGACATATCCGCAGTCAGGGCAGCCAGGGTTAGCCTGGACCGTGCCGCCGCCGGCGGGCTTGGCGTACACCAAGTCGCACTCCAGACATCGCACGCTCTCGAGCACGGTCAATTTCGGTGCCTCTCTCGAATCAGACTTCACGTGCAAGAAGATTCCGCTCTTTGCGGAAACTTGCGTGACGCTCGTTGCAGGAAGAGCTACTCGCGCGGAGACGCGGCGGATCGTCGACCGGACGGTCGAGCCCGCTTTCCAGGTTCAAGAGAGTGTCGACGACCATTGAAACTTGTGTTCCGCTCACGCGGGGCGCTCCGCTGCGCGCGTCTCTTCGACGTCGCGCGTGATCTGAGCCAGCAGTTCGTCCTCGCTCGAGAACGCCCGCTCCTCCCGCAGTCGCCGCCAGAGCTCAACGACGAGGCGCCGGCCATAGAGATCGCCTTCGAAATCGAGCAGATGCGGTTCGATTCGGCGCTCGTCTCCCCCGTAGTGCGGGTTCACGCCGATCGAGATCGCGGCGCGGTGGCCCAGCGCGGAGCCGGCATAGATGCCGTACGCCGGCACGAGGAGCTCGGCCGGAACGGAGAGGTTCGCCGTCGGGTAACCCAGGCTCCCTCCTCGTTGGTCTCCGAGGACGACCGTTCCCTCGAGCTCCGGCGGGCGGCCGAGCAACCGGGCGGCTCCGACGACGTCCCCGTCGCGGAGAAGGCTGCGGATGTTGGTCGAGGAGACGCCCTCGAGCGTCGGGACCGTCCGCACGTCGAAGCCGAGCTGGCGCAGTAGGGCGGGGTCGCCCGCGGCTGCGCGTCCGAAGCGGAAGCTCTCGCCGACCACGATGACCTTCGCTCCGATCTGACGCAAGAGCGACTCCGCGAACTCTGCGGGCTCGCGCGCCGCGAGCTCGGGGGTGAACTCGACTACGAGGACCTCCTCGGCACCCGCCTCTTCGAGAAGCTCGATGCGGCGTTCCAGGGGCGAGAGCAGCTCAACCCCGTTCCCGAGCACCAGCCGCGGGTGTGGCCAGAACGTCACGACCGTCACGGGTTCCCCGGCAGCGCGGGCGGTATCCAGTGTCTGACGATGACCGCGATGCACGCCGTCGAAGCTGCCGATCGCAACCACGCGCTCGGCGGCGGCGAGCTCCTCGGGACGATGGGCGACCCTCACAGCCGCGCGAGTGCCTCGTCGGCCGGGATGAAGCGAAAGGGATCCGCTTCGTCGACCGAGAACGGGCCGATCTCGAGCCGACGCAATGTGCGGCAGTGGCCGCCGAGGGCATCTGCGATCGCCCGGACGTAGGTTCCGGAGCTGACGCGAAGGTCGAGCCGTACCTCCTCGCCGGTATACGCGATGACGTCGAGCGCTTCGACACGAGAGCTCCGCATCGGCATCTGCACCTCGATGCCGCGACGGGCAAGCTTGTACGCGCGCTCGCCGCCGATCTTCACGGCCGACGCGGCCGGGATCGGCAGCTCGATCTCACCGCGGAGGCCCGCGAGCCGCCGTTCCAGCTCTTCCTCGTTCGGTGCTTCTAGACGTTCGGCGATCTCCCCCTCCGGATCTCCCGTCGACGTCCGCGCCGTGAGGTCGACGTCGGTCACATAGCGCTTGTCGAGCCCGACAAAGCATGAAGCCAGCTTAGTTGCCGAACCAGACAACACAAGCAATAACCCGGTCGCAAAAGGGTCAAGAGTTCCGGCGTGGCCGGTGCGCGCACCCGTCCGGCGGCGGAGATCGGAGACGATCGCAAACGACGACGGCCCGCCGGGCTTGTCGACGAGGACGATCCCTGCCGGACTAAGCCCGCGAGGAGGCAAGGAACTCCCGGCGCACGAAGTCCGTGATCTCCTCGATCGACGCCTCACTGGAGAAACCCGCGGCCTGACGGTGTCCGCCGCCGCCCGACTTGCGGGCGATCGCCGACACGTCCAACTCGTCGATGCTCGCCCGCAGACTGACGCGTCTGGCCGGACCGTCCCGGCGGGGCGGCTCGCGGATGAGCACGGCCATGTCGGCGCCTTCGACGGAACGGAGTGGGTCGATGATTCCCTCGGAGTACGCCTCGGGTGCCCCGACCTCGGTGAAGTCCGTGCGGAGGAGATAGGAAACAACGATGCGTCCACCTTCGAAGACCTGCGCACGCTCGAGAGCGCGTGCGAGCAGCTTGAGCTTTGCGAACTGCACCGACTCGTAGACACCCTGGAACACTCGGTGGACGTCCGCCCCGGCCTCCACCAACTCGGCGGCGAGGCGCAGGGCCTTGGGCGTCGTGTTCGTGTACTGGAACCGACCCGTGTCGGTGACGAGCGCGATGTAGAGAGCCTCGGCGATGTCAGGCGTCAACTCGACGCCGAGCTCGCGGAAGAGATCCCGCAGCACCTCGCCGGTCGACGATGCATCCGCGACCACCAGGTTGATCTGTCCGAAGCGCGTGTTGTCATGGTGGTGGTCGACGTCGATCGAGAGCGGCACGCGCCCGAGCACCTCGGGGTCGGCTATCCGGCTCTCGTTCGCGCAATCGACGGCAAAAAGGATCCGCTCCGCAACGTCATCCGGCCAGCGTCGCTGCAGGTCCGCGAGCGGCATGAACCCGTACTCGACCGGTAGTGGCACGTCGCCGTGCAGCACCATGACCGTGTCCTTGCCCAACTGCTGCAGGGCGAGCGTCGCCGCGAGCAGCGAGCCGAGCGCGTCGCCGTCGGGGTTTTCGTGCGTCGTTAGGACAAACCGGTCGTGTTCGCGAATTGCATCCGCGACCGCAGCCAGTTCACTCGCTGTCGTCTGGGGCGAGCTCATCGATCAGCTTTGACATACGTACCCCACGTTCGACCGACGGATCGTACTCGAACGCCAGTTGGGGAGTGCGTTTCATGCGCAACTCGCGCGCCAGCTGGGCCTGCAGCAACGAGTGGGCGGCCTGGAGGCGGTCGATCGTCTGCGCCTGCTTTCGCTGGGCGCCGAGAACGGACACGTAGACCCGAGCATGCCGAAGGTCGGCCGAGGTCTCCACCCCTGTAATGGTGACGAAGCCGATGCGGGGGTCTTTCAGCTGCCCGATCGCTTCCGACAGGACTTGGCGAACGGACTCGTTGACGCGGCGCATCCGATCAGTCATGCGGGATATTCAAGCGCTTGCACGGTCATCAAGCGTGACCACGTCGCGCTCCGCGCGAACGAGGTCGAAGTCCTGCCCGGCCAGGTAGCGCTCCGCCTCGTCGAGCAGCCGCTCGGCCTCGCGGTATTCGCTCGCGACGCAGGAGAGCGTGAGCCGTGCCCGCTGCCACAGCTCGTGATGATCGACCTCGGCCACCGAGGCTCCGAAGCGATTCTGGAGCTGGGCCTTCGCCGACTTGACGTGCTTCCGCTTGCCCTTCAGAGAGCCTGCCTCGGGGAAATGCAGCTCGACGCTCAAGATGCCGATGTAGCCCGCGCCCAAGTCTGGGCTCTGATCGGCTAGGAGGAGGAGACGGCGGGCGCCGGCGGCTGGTCGAGCGTTGTCCGCTCGATCTCCCGCGTCTCGAATGCCTCGATGACGTCGCCCTCTTTGACGTCGTTGAAGCCGTCGAGGAGGATTCCGCACTCGAAGCCTTCAGCGACTTCGCGGGCGTCGTCCTTGAAACGCTTGAGCTGCGAGATCGTCGTCTCGATGATGACCGTGCCGTCGCGAATGACCCGTGCTTGTGCCGAGCGACGGATAACGCCGCTCGTGACCATGCAGCCCGCAATCGTTCCGAGCCGCGAGACCTTGAAGAGCGCACGTACCTCGGCCTCGCCCAGCGTCTCTTCCTTCTCGACGGGCTTCAGCATGCCGACGAGCGCCTGCTCGATGTC
>JALYST010000209.1 GCA_030854665.1 Actinomycetota bacterium | reverse complement strand
GGGTGCCGTCGGGCAGGTAAGGCATGTCCTCGGACGGCATGATCCGGCTGACCACACCCTTGTTTCCGTGGCGGCCGGCCATCTTGTCGCCGGCCGAGATCTTTCGCTTCTGGGCGATGTAGACCCGAACCATCTCGTTGATGCCTGGGCCAAGCTCGTCCTTGTTCTCGCGGGAGAAGACCTTGACGTCGACCACGATGCCGCGCTCGCCGTGGGGCACGCGCAGGCTGGAGTCGCGCACCTCTCGCGCCTTCTCACCGAAGATGGCGCGGAGCAACCGCTCCTCGGCCGAGAGCTCGGTCTCGCCTTTGGGAGTGATCTTGCCCACCAGGATGTCGCCCTGCTGGACCTCGGCGCCGATGTAGACGATGCCGCGCTCGTCGAGGTTGCGCAGCGCGTCGTCGGCGACGTTGGGGATGTCGCGGGTGATCTCCTCGGGACCGAGCTTCGTCTCGCGGGCCTCTGACTCGTACTCCTCGATGTGGATCGAGGTGTACATGTCCTCTTTGACCACGCGCTCCGAGAGCAGGATCGCGTCCTCGAAGTTGTAGCCCTCCCAAGGCATGAACGCGACCAGCACGTTGCGGCCGAGCGCCATCTCCCCGTCGTCGATCGCGGGGCCGTCGGCGAGCACGTCGCCCTTGGTGACGTGCTGTCCCGCCTTGACCTTGACGCGGTGGTTCAGGCAGGTGCCCTGGTTGGAACGCGCGAACTTCTGCAACGGGTAGTGCCGGTCGGCGCCACCGCCATCCGGCTTGACCACGATCTCGAATACCGGCGTGGCGTGGACCGTCTTCAGGTCCTTCGGGTGCGCGACGTCGGTCACTGTGCCGTCGACGTCGGCGACGATCATCTCGCCCGAGTCCTTCGCCGCGTAGTACTCGACGCCGGTTCCCACCAGCGGCGCGTCCGTGACCAGCAGGGGCACGGCCTGGCGCTGCATGTTGGCGCCCATCAAGGCGCGGCCCGCGTCGTCGTGCTCGAGGAACGGAATCATGGCCGTCGCCACCGAGACGATCTGCTTGGGCGACACGTCCATGTACTGGATGTTCGCCACGTCTTCGATCTTGAAGTCGCCGCGCGCGCGTGCCGGTACGCGAGCCTCCACGAACTGGCTCTCAGGCGTGAGGGCGGCGTTTGCCTGCGCGATGCCGAACATGTCCTCTTCGTCGGCGGAGAGGTACTCCACCTCCGTCGAGACCCACGGGACGATGTCGACGCCAGGCACGCGAGCCTTGATCAGCTTCTGCACCGACTTCGCGTCGAGCACCTCATTGGCAGGAAGCACCTCGTGTCCCTTGGGGTCGAGCGCGGGCTTGCGCAGGGTGCGACCGGCCAGCTTGTCGGCCACGTCGGTGCTCAGCGAGACGCGGTTGTATACGCGCCGGAACGGAGTCTCAACGAAACCGAACTCGTTGACCTTGGCGTAGGTCGCGAGGTTGCCGATCAGGCCGATGTTCGGGCCTTCCGGCGTCTCGATCGGGCAGATGCGGCCGTAGTGGCTGTGGTGAACGTCGCGGACATCGAATCCGGCGCGTTCGCGGGACAGGCCGCCTGGACCGAGCGCCGACAGGCGGCGCTTGTGGGTCAGCTCGGAAAGCGGGTTGTGCTGGTCCATGAACTGCGACAGCTGGCTGGAGCCGAAGAACTCCTTGATCGCCGCGACCACCGGGCGCGCGTTGATCAGCGATGCCGAGGTGACCGTGTGCGGGTCACTGATCGTCATGCGCTCCTTGATGATCCGCTCCATGCGGATCAAGCCCATGCGGAACTGGTTCTGCAGCAGCTCGCCCACCGCCCGCACCCGGCGGTTGCCGAGGTGGTCGATGTCATCGGGGATCTGCTTCTCGCGCGGCGCGTTGTTGAGCTCGATCAGCTTGCGGAGGAAGGCGATGAAGTCGCCCTTCTCCAGGATCTGTAGCTCACGGCGGCGCACGCGCTCGAGGATGTCCTCCTCATCGCGGCCAAGCCGCTTGTCGACCTTGTACCGGCCGACGCGGCCGAGGTCGAACCTGCGCGGGTTGAAGAACAGGCTCTGCAGC
>JALYST010000199.1 GCA_030854665.1 Actinomycetota bacterium | reverse complement strand
TCTCCTTGTCGATCTCCTCCGGCACCGGATAGACCTTCCGCTCGAGCTCGGCGGCGTTCTGGATTGCGTACTCGGCGGAGAGCGCCTGGTTCGCGAAGGACATGTCCATGACGAGGGCCGGATGCCCTTCGGCAGCGGACAGGTTCACGAGACGGCCGTCGGCGATCAGATAGATGCGCTGGCCTCCTGCCATCGTGAACTCCTCGACGAAGGCACGCGCCTCGCGCGTGTCCGTCGCCAGCGACCTGAGCCCCGGGATATCGATCTCGACGTTGAAGTGACCCGTGTTCGCGAGGATGGCACCGTCCTTCATCGCCTGCATGTGCTCCTTGCGGATGACCGACTTGTCGCCGGTCGCCGTGACGAAGATATCGCCGATCGGCGCGGCTCTCTCCATCGTGAGCACCTCGTAACCGTCCATGCTCGCTTCGAGCGCACGCATCGGATCGACCTCCGTGATGATCACGTGTGAGCCCATCCCCCGGGCGCGTGAAGCGACACCGCGGCCGACCCAGCCGTAGCCGGCCACGACGAAGCGCTTGCCTGCGAGCAGCACGTTCGTCGCCCGGATGATTCCGTCGATCGTTGACTGACCGGTGCCGTAACGGTTGTCGAACAGGTGCTTCGTCTGCGCGTCGTTGACGGCAATGACGGGGAAGCCGAGCGCACCGTCACGTTCCAGCGCCTTGAGCCTGATCACCCCGGTAGTCGTCTCCTCCGTGCCCGCGATGATGTCGCCGAGCTGCTCGCGCCGCGCAGAGTGCAGGACGCCAATCACGTCTGCGCCGTCGTCCATCGTCAGCTGCGGCTTATGGTCCACGGCCGCCTCGATGTGCGCGTAGTACGTGTCGTTGTCCTCGCCCTTGATCGCGAAGACCGCGATGTCGTACTCGTCGACGAGCGCGGCTGCGACGTCGTCCTGCGTCGAGAGCGGGTTCGAGGCGCAGAGCACCACGTCGGCACCGCCCGCCTTCAGCGTGCGGGCGAGGTTCGCAGTCTCGGTCGTCACGTGGAGACACGCGGAGATGCGGTAGCCGGCGAGCGGTTGCTCGTTCTCGAAGCGCTCGCGGATCGCAGCGAGCACGGGCATCTGGCGGTCGGCCCACTCGATGCGCCGGACGCCCTCGGGCGCCAGTGCCAGGTCTTTCACGTCATGCCGTTTCGTCGTAGCCATTCAGTCCTTTCAGGTTTCCGTGCTTAGGCGGCGAGCAGGCGCTCGTGCTTGCGCTGCTCCCAGTCGAGGGCGGACAGCTGGGTGCCTGCCAGCCAGGTCTCCACCGCGGCGCGCAACTCGGGCTCGCGCTCGAGCCTAGCTGCGAACGCGACGTCCGTCAGCTCCACGTCGTGGCGACGGCGAAGCTCCCGGAGGGAGCGGAGCTGATTGAGCTCGAGGAGCCCGTACAGGCGATATCCGCCCCCGCTCCGGCGGGGACCAACGAGCCCCGCGCCTTCGAGGTAGCGGAGCATCCGAGGCGACCAGCCCGTCTGGGCCGAGGCCTCGCCGATGGTCAGTCCAGCCACAGCGGCAGACCTTACCACAGCTGTGTTAAGCCTCGGAGGTTCCCTCCCGGCCGTACGCGTCCTCGAGGCGGACGACATCGTCGAGGTGCGGTGTCGAGACCTCGAGGATGGTCGTGTCCTCGATCGCGGTGACGCGATGAACCGTGCCCGGGCGGAAGTGGAACGACGACCCGGGCCCGATCACCTCCTCGCTCAGCACCGCATCTCCGGCCGAGCCGAGCTCGAGCTTGGCGCGGCCCGACTGGACGAGCCAGGACTCTTCCTTCACGCGGTGGAACTGGAGGCTGAGGGACTCGCCGGCCTTCACAAAGAGCACTTTCCCGACGTAGTGCCCGGTCTCGGCCCAGATGACCTCGTGGCCCCAGGGCTTCTCCACCTTGCGCGGCTCGAACCCCCACGCGTCGAGCCCCCCGAGGTTCGGCGAGTCCACGCTCACCGACCGACTCTATTCCTCCGTCGACACGACAAGTACATGTCCAGTGCCAGGTACAGGACGTGACCCGAAGGGCAAGGGTCTGGCCCCGAGTTTTGGGGTCAGCTGCGGCCGCGGGCGAGCGTCGGGCGGAGCTCCGGATGAGCGGCGTAGTGCTCCTCCGCCCGCTGGAGATCCTTGGGCGTGTTGACCGTGATCCAGAGGCCCTCGTGCCGGAAGCCGAACAGCTTTCCTTCCGCGGACAACTCGGGGAAGGTCGACTGCTCGTGGTCGCCGCGCTCGGGCAGGCGTGCCAGCGCTTCCTCGTCGAGCACGTAGACGCCGGCGTTCACCCAGTGCGGTAGGCGCGGCGCTTCGCGGAAACCCGTCACGCCGTCGTCGTCCCCGAGCTCGACCACTCCGAACTGCGATCTCAGGGGAGCGACCACAATCGTCGCCGCGCCGCCGTGCTCCTCGTGTGCCTCCAGGAATGCGCGGAGGTCGACGTCGTGCAGCTCGTCGCCGTTGAACGCATAGAGCGGGCCCGACTCCTCGCGGTGCTCGGACGCGAAGCGCAAGCCTCCCCCGCGCCCGAGCGGCTCCGGCTCCGCGACGGCGATGATCGCCGCACCCAACCCTGCCAGCTTGGCCTCGAACAGCGCTGCCTGGCCAGCACTACAACTGACGATCACGCGCTCGACGCCCGCGCGCACGAGCTGCGACACCTGGTACTCCGCGAGCGGATGCCCTGCGATCGGGACGAGCGCCTTCGGATGTCCACGCGCTGCGTCGCCGAGCCGCGTCGCCTGCCCACCCGCAAGGATGATCGCTTCCACTAGTTGGAGACCTTCGTTTGGGGCTCTGCGGTCTCCGGCAATGCCTCGAACGGCGAGCTCGGCCGGCCGATGCCCTCGTAGGCGAAGCCGGCGGCACGGGTCTCCGCCGGGTCGAGCAGGTTGCGCCCGTCGAGAATGAGCGGCCGCGCCATCGCGTCGTGCACGTCTTTCGACGCAAGGTCGCGCAACTCGTCCCACTCGGTCACGATCACCGCGGCGTCCGCGTCCCGCACGGCGTCAAGCACCGAATCGACGAGGACCGCGCCCTTCATCAACTCGCCGGGTCGTGCGACCGGGTCCCAGGCACGCACCTCCGCGCCCTCCGCCAGCAAGCGTGACGCGAGCACGAGCGACGGGGCCTCCCGCATGTCATCAGTGCCTGCCTTGAACGCTAGCCCGAGCAACGCGATCTTCTTGCCGCGCAGCTTGCCGAGATGCTTCTGCAGCTTCTGTACGACACGGCGCTTCTGCAGCTCGTTCACCTCGATCACCGCCGACAGCAGATGGAAGTGGTAGCCCGAGTTCGACGCGAGCTGCTTGAGCGCAAGCGAGTCCTTCGGAAAACAGGAGCCGCCGTAGCCGATGCCCGCACGCAGGAAGTGTGGGCCGAGCCGATGATCGAGCCCGATGCCCTTCGCGACCTCAACGACGTCCGCGCCGACCGCCTCACACACGTTCGCGATCTCGTTGATGAACGAGATGCGGGTCATCAGGAACGCATTTGCGGCGAGCTTGATCATTTCGGCCGACGCAACGTCGGTCCGGACCATCGGCGCCTCGATCCCGCCGTAGAGCGCTTCCACGGCGGCGCCGTCCTCGTCGGCGAATGCTCCGATCACGATCCGGTCCGGATTGAGGAAGTCGCGCACTGCGTGCCCTTCGGCCAGGAACTCCGGGTTGGACACGTAGCCGACGTTCGTGAGCCCCCGGCCCTCGAGCGCAGCGCGGACCTTCTCGCCGGTTCCGACGGGAACGGTGGACTTCATCACCAGGATCTGCCGCCGCTCGACCCGAGGGAGGTCGTCGAGCGCCGACCACACGAACGACAGATCCGCGTCACCAGAATAGGTCGGCGGCGTCTGG
This sequence comes from Actinomycetota bacterium, assembly GCA_030854665.1. GTDB lineage: Bacteria > Actinomycetota > Thermoleophilia > Gaiellales > Gaiellaceae > 3-1-20CM-4-69-9. The sequence goes on along the minus strand of JALYST010000199.1, from coordinate 16,605 downwards.
ACGCAGATGAACAGCGCATCTGCCTGCGCGAGATCGTCCGCGTCGAGCGTGTACCGAATGCGTTCGCGATTCCGCTCGAGCACCTCGGGCAAATCAGCCTCGTGGAACGGCATCTGCCCGGCGCGGAGCGCTTCGATCCTGTCTGGCATCACGTCGCGCACGATCACCTCGTGACCGAGCTCCGCAAAGCAGCCGCCGGTGACCAGCCCGACCCAGCCCGCGCCGAAGACGCCGATCGTTCGCGGTTCCGCCATGACCCGAAGCCTACTTGGGGAGCGGCGCGAGCCCTCGCGCGATCGCGAGCATCGTCTCGTTGGACAGCTCGTCGAGAATCGAGTTCACGACCCAGTACGTCGCCCCGTCCTTCCGGAGCACGACCATGTGGAGATGCGCCCCGGAGTAGTAGAGGGCGTATTGACGGCCCTTGATCTTGTGCACGAAGCTGGGGTCGGCGAGCGCCGGCGCCTCGTTCCAGTTCGTCTCCTGGATGCCCCAGTACTCGTTCGCTCCGATGCGAAAAGTCAGGCGCACCGCGCGGTGACCCTTGCTGATGTTGTAGACCCGGATCGGAGCATCGAACTCCAGCCGCGAGGAGCTCTCGATCAGCCGGGGCACCTGAAGCCGGAAGCGCACGCGCTTCCGGACCTGCAAGAGCAGCGACCGGGTCAGCACCGCATTCGGCGTCACCCGCGGCGGCTGCCGAGTCGGCGTCTTGTCAACCGGCGCTGCCGCGATCGTCCCATGGAAGTTCTGCCCGACCACGATCGTGGCCATCGCGCCGTTCGCGAGTGTGGCGAACTCGGCTGGCAACGGCTTGACCTGCGCGTCCCCGAACAGGTTCGCGAGCTTCGCCGCAGAGGGCTTGGAGCGCGGTTGCGCAGTGTCGTAATACACGGCCGTGCGGAAATACTGGAAGTTCGGAGCGTTCTGCGGCTGCCCGGTCGGAGGCAGGACGATCTTGTAGCCGCGCTGCCCCAGCTCGTACGCCGCGTTGGCCGCCGACCCCGCTATCCCATTGCCGTTCAAGACCGTCGCGCTGATCTCGCGCGGACGCAGCGCGCGTGCGCTCCGCTTGATGCCGAAGGTCACGTCACGCGCCTTCTCCGGCGCGTTGACGTCCGGCTGGACGAAGTCGCGTACGGCGGCGGCGACGCTCTCTGGCGCTGCGGAGAGCTCGTTGGTACCGGTCAGGCCCTCGATCTTGGACTGGAAGACGTGACCCGAGGGGAGCCCATGAGCGAAGTAGAGGTAATCCTTCAGCGTGTTCGGATCGAGCGCTTTGCCACCGCCGCGACCGACGACGACGTTCTTCTCGACTGCACTCATGATCTTGAGGACGGTGTCCAGGTCCAGCTGGGAAGAGATCTGAGACTTCAGCGCTTTCAGGAACAGCTGCTGCCTGGCGTTACGGTAGAGGTCCGAGTCGAAGTGGCGGAAGCGCACATACGCCAGGGCATTCGTGGCATTCACCCGCTGATACCCCGGCAACAGATTGATCTTCGACACGCCCGGACAGGTGGTCTCATCACAGAGATAGCGGTGGTCGACGTCGAGCCAGACGCCGCCGAGCTTGTTCACGAGATCCGTGAAGCCGCGGAAGTTGACAGTGACGAAATAGTTGATGGGCAGAGCGGTTAGCGCGCGCACGGTCTCGACGCTTCCTAACGCCCCGCACGCCGAGAACGCTGCGTTGATCCGGTCTCGCGAGTCCGGATGCCCGGGACACTTGATCGTCGTGATCAGGTCGCGGGGAAACGAGAGCATGGAGACCGACCTTGTCTCGGGATCGGCCCGAACGAGAATCAGCGTGTCCGAGCGGCCGGTCAGTTCCGCTTCCTTGCCTTTCCTCCGGTCTGTGCCGATCACGAGCGCGACCGTCGGCCGACCCGGAATCGCCAGATCCAGACGCTTCGCGGCCACGCGATCGGCCTTCGTCTTCGGTGCGATCGCCTGGAGGAACTGGTGGGTCTTGAGGTACGCCGCACCTGCCGCACCACCCGCGACCACGAAAGAAGCCAGCACCACCCAGAGCACCACGGTGCGCACCATCTGCCATGCGTCCCGGCGCGGCGGCTCGAGCTGGCGATAGCGCCGCATCGGTGTATGGACGCCGGGTGGGTACACCGGGCGGCCGTTGCCGTTGACGGTCGCACCGCGCCCCATGCCTCTCTTGAGGGTGGTTTTCATACGGCCCGCAAAAAGGACGGCGCCCGTTCCGAGGGCGCCAGCCGCTTCCGAGGATAGCCGACCGTCCGGCTAGCCGGCACTCCGGACCGTCTCCTCCGCCAGCCAGCGCGCGACCGACAGCAGGCTCCCCTCCGGCTCGTGGGCTCGCCGTTGCTCGTCCGCCCCAGTGCCGCGCTCGAGCAGGCGCTCGATCTCGCCGAGCTCCTCCGCGCAGCCGAGGTTCTCGGCCGCCGGTGCGGCCAGTTCGAGGAGCTCCCGAACGGCATCGCGAGCCGGCCTGGGCCGGTCTCGCCGCAGGTCGACCAACTCCGCTTCGAGACCGTGGCGCGCGGCCCGCCACTTGTTCTCGGAGATCAAGGTGCGCGGCTGAACAGGCACGGGCCGCTCCGTGAGCGTCGCCGCGAGGCTCTGGGCGAGCGCAGCGATTCCCGCCACGTTCTCGACGCGCGTCTGCGCATCGCAGACGCGCAGCTCGATCGTTCCGAGCTTCGGATGCGGCCGCACGTCCCACCAGACGTATGTGTAGTCGGGGAAGAAGCCGGCCTTTGCACCGCGTGCGACGAGCCGTTCGAAGTCGGCGAAGGAGCTCATTCGCGGGGGCAGGCCGCTTCGAGGCATGACGTCGAAGACCTGACTGCGTGTCGAGGAGAGACCGGTGTCGTATCCCTGCCAGTACGGCGAGTTCGCTGACAGCGCAAGCAGCTCGGGGACCCAGTTCCGCAAGCCGGTCGCGACACGCACGGCAGTGTCCGGCTCCTGCATCCCGATGTGCACGTGCAACCCGAAGATCGCGACACGCTCCGCGACCCAGCGAAGTTTCTCGACGACTCCCTGGTAGCGCGGCGAGTCGGTGATCTCCTGGTGCTCCCAGCGCGAGAACGGATGCGTTCCCGCGGACGCGATCAGCGAGCCGTGCTGGGCGGCCGCGGCGCTCAGGCGCGCGCGGATGTCACGCACCTCGTCGACGGCGTCCGCGACGCGCTCGTGCACGCCTGTCGCGGCCTCCAGCACGGACGTCATCAGCTCCTGGCGAACGCGCGCATCCTGGGCCGCGTCGGCAACCTCGTCGAAGCGTGGCACGAGCTCGTAGCTCTCGTCCGAGACGAGCTGGAACTCCTCCTCGATGCCGAGGCTGAAGGGCGAGCTGCTTCCGAACGCGTGCTCCACGCGCGTCAGCGGTTGAGCGCTTGTTCCCGCGGGCGGGTCTCGTAGCCGAGGTTCGGCGTGAGCCACCGCTCGGTCTCCTCGACGCTGGTGCCTTTGCGAGCGGCGTAGTCCGCGACCTGGTCGCGGGCGAGGCGTCCGACGGAGAAGTAGCGCGCGCTCGGGCTCGCCAGATAGATGCCGCTCACGGCTGCGGCCGGCGTCATCGCGAACGACTCGGTCAGCTCGAGCCCTGCGCTGTCAGCGCCGAGCAGTTCGAAGAGCTTCCGCTTCTCGGTGTGATCCGGGCAGGCGGGATAGCCGAAAGCAGGACGGATTCCGCGGAAGCGCTCAGCCAGCAATTCCTCTCTGGGCAGCTCCTCCTCAGGTGCGTACCATTCGCGCCGCGCCTGCAGGTGGAGGTACTCCGCAAACGCCTCCGCAAATCGATCGGCGAGCGCCTTGACCATGATCGCTCGATAGTCGTCGTTCTCGGCCTCGTACCGTGACGCAAGCTCGTTCGCTCCGTGGATCGCGACGGCGAAGGCGCCGATGTGGTCGCCGTCGGGAGAGACGTAGTCGGCGAGACAACGATTCGGCCGCGAGTCGCCGTATGCGGACTGCTGGCGCAGAAGGTTGAAACGGACGCCGTTCCCCAGGACGATGTCGTCGCCCTCCGAGCGCGCAGGCCAGTAGCCATAGACGCCGCGAGCTTGCAGCGATCCGTCGCGCACGATCTCGTCCAGTAGCTCCTGTGCCTCGTCGAAGAGCTCTTTCGCCGCCGGCTCCTCGAGGAGCGCTGGAAACTTGCCCTTCATCTCCCACGCGTGGAAGAAGAACTGCCAGTCGATGTAGTCGCGCAGCGTCGTGAGCTCGGGCTCGACGGCTTTCGTCCCGGTGAACGGCGGCGTCTTCAGGTCGTCGAACGGCACGCGCTCCATGTTCGCGCGTGCCTCGGCAAGCGGCAGGAGCGGCTTCCGCTCCTTCTCGGCGTACTGCTCGCGCAGGCGCTCCTGGAGCTCGCGGTTCTCCTCGTCCAGCTCGAGCTTGCGTCCTGGATCGAGCAGGCTCGACACGACGCGGACGACACGTGATGCATCGAGGACGTGGAGCGTGGGTTGCGAATACTCCGGCGCCACCCTCACAGCCGTATGCTGCTTCGACGTCGTTGCGCCTCCGATCAGCAGCGGCAGGTCGAGCTCACGCCGTTCCATTTCCTTCGCGACGTTGACCATCTCGTCGAGCGACGGAGTGATCAGGCCCGAGAGCCCGACCACGTCGCAGCCCTCCTCGACGGCCGTATCGAGGATGCGATCGGCCGGCACCATCACGCCGAGGTCGATCACCTCGTAGTTGTTGCAGCCGAGGACGACGCCGACGATGTTCTTGCCGATGTCGTGGACGTCGCCCTTGACGGTGGCGAGCACGACCTTGCCCTGGGCGCGGGGAGCGTGCAGCCCTGCGGCCTTCTCGGCCTCCATGTACGGCTCGAGGTAGGCCACGGCACGCTTCATCGCCCGAGCGCTCTTCACGACCTGCGGCAGGAACATCTTCCCCGAGCCGAAGAGGTCTCCGACGATCTGCATCCCGTTCATGAGCGGGCCCTCGATCACCTCGAGCGGTCGTTCGAAGTTCTTGCGCGCCTCCTCGGTGTCCTCCTCGATGAAATCGACGATGCCGTGCACGAGCGCATGCGAGAGGCGCTCCTCTACGGGAGCCTCGCGCCAGGAGAGATCGCGCTCGCGCTTCGTCGCTTCGCCTTCGACGCGCGATGCGTACTCGACGAGACGTTCTGTCGCGTCCTCGCGGCGGTTGAAGATGACGTCTTCGACACGCTCCAGCAGCTCCGGCTCGATGTCCTGGTAGACCGCGAGCTGGCCGGCGTTGACGATGCCCATGTCGAGCCCGGCGCCGATCGCGTGGTAGAGGAATGCGGCATGCATCGCCTCGCGCACGGCGTCGTTGCCGCGGAACGAGAAGCTGAGGTTGGAGATGCCGCCGGAGATCTTCACCCCCGGACAGCGCGCCTTGATCTGCCGCGCCCCTTCGATGAACGCCTTCGCGAACTCCGCGTGCTCCTCGATGCCAGTCGCGACGGCGAGGACGTTGGGGTCGAAGATGATGTCCTCCGCATCCCACCCGTCTGCGATGAGCAGCTTGTAGGCGCGCTCGCAGATGTCGACTTTGCGCTGCACGGTGTCGGCCTGGCCCTGCTCGTCGAACGCCATCACCACGACGCTCGCGCCGTAGCGCTTGATCTGCCGGGCGTGCTCGAGGAACTCGTCCTCACCCTCCTTGAGACTGATCGAGTTGACGACGCCCTTCCCCTGCAGGCACTTGAGGCCGGCTTCCAGCACGGACCAGCGCGAGCTGTCGACCATGATCGGGATGCGGGCGACGTCAGGCTCGGTAGCGACCAGGTTGAGGAACGTCGTCATCGCCTCAACCGAGTCGAGGAGGTCGGCGTCCATGTTGACGTCGAGGATGTTCGCGCCGCCGCGCACCTGCTCGAGCGCGACCTCGACCGCCTCCTGGAACTGGCCGCCCTCGATCAGACGCCGGAAGCGCGCCGAGCCCGTGACATTCGTGCGCTCGCCGACCATGACGAAGTTCGACTCGGGGAAGATGCGGAATGGCTCCAGTCCACTGAGGCGCGTCAGACCCTCGCTCTCCGGGACACGTCTGGGGGTCTGACCCCTGGTCGTGGCGGTGATGGCCTTGACGTGTTCGGGCGTGGTGCCGCAGCAGCCGCCGACGATGTTCACCAGCCCGTCCTGGGCGAACGCGCGCAGGGCCTGGCTCGTGTCCTGCGGCTGCTCATCATGCGTGCCCATCTCGTTCGGCAGGCCCGCATTCGGGTGGCACGCCACCCACGTCGGGGCGACGCGCGCGAGGTCTTCCACGAAGGGACGCATCTGCGTCGCGCCGAGCGAACAGTTGACGCCGACGATGAACGGTCTGGCGTGCTCGACCGAGAGCCAGAACGCATCGACGGTCTGGCCGGAGAGGTTGCGCCCGCTGCGGTCAATGGCGGTGAACGAGATCCACAGCGGCAGGTCCGGGGCAACGTCGAGTGCCGCGGCGATGGCCGCCTTGGCGTTGAGCGTGTCGAAAATGGTCTCGATCAGCAGGAAGTCGACGCCGCCTTCCGCAAGGCCTCGAATCTGATCCGCGTAGGTCTCGTACACCTGGTCGAAGGTGTGGGTGCGGAAAGCCGGGTCGTCGACGCGCGGCGACAGCGAGAGGGTGACGTTCAGCGGGCCGACGGAACCTGCAACGAAGCCGCCGACCTCATCGGCCGCTTGTCGCGCGAGCTTGGCCCCGGCGACGTTCATCTCGTACGCGTGATCCTCGAGCCCGTAGTCCGCCTGGCCGATCGTCGTAGCAGTAAACGTGTTCGTCGTGGCGATGTCGGCGCCGGCGGCGAAGTAGTCGCGATGGATGCGCAGAACGACCTCGGGGCGCGTCACGTTGAGCAGGTCCGGGTCGCCTGCGACGTCGAGCGGATGGTTCCTGAACCGTTCGCCGCGGTAGGCCTCCTCACCCTTGACCTCGCGCTGGATGAGCACACCCCACGAACCGTCGAGCACCGCGATGCGTTCGCGGAGTATGGCTTCTAGTCGTGTGCGCGCGTCCTTCACTCCGGTTCCCTTCTTCTGCCCTACGGCGCCGCTTGCGGTGCCGTCGAAGGAGGTGCGGGCTTTGCCCGTTCCTCCGTCCTAAAGAGAACCGCACCTTGCGGAAGGCCGGGGCTCTTTAGGCGTTTGGTAACCCGGTCGCCAAGCTGCCTTTCAAAGCTTTCCGGGTAAAAGAGCCTAGCAGGCGCTAGGAGCGCCCGGAAACGGCGAGCTGGTTCTCGGCGTGCTTGATGCGCTGCTCGAGCTGCCAGCGATCGGCGCTGGACTCGCCGCGGTCGAGACGCTCCAGCTCGCGTTGAGCGGTCTCCAGCTGCTCGCGGGCGCGTGCGTCGTCGATCTCGTTAGCCGGGACGGCATCGTCGACGAGGGCGATCGCGCGGTCCTGCTCGACCTTGAAGAAGCCTGCCCCCGTTGCGAACTCGCGCACGTCATCGGTGTCGCGGTTCAGGTACACCCGCGTCGAGCCGGCTTTCAGCGTCGCGATCAACGGCGCGTGACGCGCAAGGACGCCGATCTCACCCGCTGCGCCGGGGACGATGATCATCTCCACTTCGCCCTCGAACGCCGGACCGTCCGGCGTCACGAGCGAAAGGTCGAACTTTCGGACCTCGTCGGGCACTAGGAAACGCCCGCGGGCTCGGGCTCTTCCTCGCGCGCTGCGTCAGCTGGAGGCGCGTCGCCGCTCTCCTCATCGTCTTTCGCTTTCTCCTCCGGCGCTTCGTCGCCCGAGAGCTTCCGCCCCTTCTCCACGGCCTGCTCGATCGTGCCGACCATGTAGAACGCCTGCTCGGGCAGCTCGTCGTGCTTGCCTTCGAGGATCTCCTGGAAGCCCTTGATCGTGTCCTCGAGCTTCACGTACTCCCCGGGCGTACCCGTGAACTGCTCGGCGACGAAGTTCGGCTGCGACAGGAAGCGCTGGATCTTCCGCGCGCGAGTCACGACGAGCTTGTCCTCGTCGGAGAGCTCGTCGATCCCGAGGATGGCAATGATGTCCTGCAGGTCCTTGTAGCGCTGCAGGATCTCCTGGACGCGCGTCGCCGTGGCGTAGTGCTCCTCGCCGATGATGCCGGGCTGCAACGCGCGGGAGAACGAGTCGAGCGGATCGACTGCCGGGTAGATCCCCTGCTCGACCAGAGTGCGTGTCAGCACGACGGACGAGTCGAGGTGCGCAAAGGTGTTCGCAGGCGCCGGGTCGGTGAGGTCGTCCGCGGGGACATAGATGGCTTGCACGGACGTGACCGACCCCGTCTGCGTAGAGGTGATGCGTTCTTGCAGCTGGCCCATCTCCGTCGCGAGCGTCGGCTGGTAACCAACCGCGCTCGGCATTCGGCCGAGTAGCGCCGAGACCTCGGAGCCCGCCTGAGTGAAGCGGAAGATGTTGTCGATGAAGAGCAGCACATTCTGACCCTGGTCGCGGAAATACTCGGCCATCGTCAGTCCGGACAGACCGACGCGCAGCCGCGCACCGGGCGGCTCGTTCATCTGCCCGTAGACGAGCGCAACCTTCTCGAGCACGCCCGACTCCTCCATCTCGAGCAGGAGGTCGTTGCCCTCGCGCGTGCGCTCGCCGACGCCGGCGAACACCGACACGCCGCCGTGCTCGCGCGCGACGTTGTGGATCAGCTCCTGGATCAGCACCGTCTTACCGAGACCGGCGCCGCCGAACAGCCCGACTTTTCCGCCCTGGATGAACGGTGCCAACAGGTCGATCACTTTGAGACCGGTCTCGAAGACCTCGATCTTCGGCGAGAGCTCGGTGAACTTCGGCGGATCGCGGTGGATCGACCAGCGCTCGGTGTCCGCGGGCGGGGCCGGCTTCTCGTCGACCGGCTCGCCGATGACGTTCCAGATGCGGCCAAGGGTGACGTCGCCGACCGGAACCGAGATCGGCTGGCCTGTGTCGTGGACCTCGAGCCCGCGAGCCAGACCGTCCGTGGAGTCCATCGCCACGGCACGGAGGCGGTCGTCGCCGAGATGCTGCTGCACCTCTGCGATCAGCGTGCGGGCCTCCTGATCGCCCAGCGCCGGGATCTCGATCCGCAACGCAGTGTAAATCTCGGGGAGGCCTTCGGGGAACACGGCGTCGATCACGACGCCCTTGATCTCGACGATTTGGCCGGGCTTCTGGACGCTCTGTTCGGGCATGGGTCTCCTGCGGCGTGTTGAGAGGACGAGGGGAGAGCCGACGGGGCTCCCGGGCCGGGAAGTCTATCGAGACGCGCTGGAAACGAGCGCTCTGAGCGGTCTCCTAGACCGCGTGATGCGCGTGCGTCGGGATGCTGGCGACAGACGCTCGCTGCAGCATCCTGAGCTCGTACTCGGGCGACTGCAGGTATGCGGCCGACGCGTTGGCGCTTGAGGCCGACAGCGAGGTCAGGCCACTCTCGTTCTGAGTCGTGCCGACGGTGACACTGAGGAACACAGCGGCAACCGCGGCGGCGGCCGCGCCGAGCTGCATCGTCCGCGCCAGACGCAGCCGATGGCTGGGGAGCACGATCCGAAAGCCCAGTTCTTCGAGCGGCGTCGCCCGGAGCATGCGAGAGGTCTCCGTGAGGCTTGCTGCGTAGGCTCGGCAGTCACCGCAGGCGGCAAGATGCGCATCCGCTGTCGCCCGCTCGACCTCAGAGACCTCGCCGTCGAGGGACGCCGAGATCACGCTTCGCATGCGCTCACAGTCGCTGAAGGAAGGCTGCCCCATTAGCACTCTCATTCCACTTCTGACGGTAAGTACAAGGAGAAGTTAGCGAAATCTCCGGCTGGCGCCCGCTGGCCCCAGGCCTCAGCTGAAGGTGACCAGCGCCTGATTCATGCGGTTCGCGCCTGCCAGGCACGGGTTGCGGCCCTCGGGGGGGATGAATGGGCAGCCGCGCTCACGGAAACGCCCGTTGGTTACGACGGTGAGACCGGTCCCGAGCCACTCGTAGCAGGCAGCCCGGGCCCCCGTTCGCAGCTTCCCGCATCTGTCGATCAGCGACACCCGGCGAGCGCCGCTCGCATCGGAGAGATTCTGGATGCTCAGTCCGTACAGGCAACTGATGGTGTCCGCACCTCGAAGCCGTGAGCAGATGGTCATCTGCCTGAACGGATCGGCCGACGTGATCAATGACGCTGCCGAGACGCAGCCCACTCGCTGGATGGCGGCAAGCCCGCGACACAGCGCACGGACCCCGGCGGCGTTCGCGGGCAGGCGCTTCGGCGGCAGTTCGAGGAAGTAACGGAACCAGCACGGCCTGACGAAATCGTGAATCTGTCGGCCGCAAAGAGAACGCGCCGACGCTTCCCCTCCACGTTGCCGTTTCGTGCCGTCTCTGCCGACGGCTGAGAACCAGTAGTCGTGGTAGGCACCCTGTGCGCAGTCGGGCGCCGCATTCGCGGGCAACATCCGGCAGGCCTTGAGGGCGAAGGCCAGCTGACTGTGGTAGAGGCGCATGTACGCGTGACCGAGTGAATGGATGCACGTATACGAACGGAAGCGCGTTGGCGCGCGACGGCAGATTTGCAGCGCCCCGTCCGGCCCCAGGCGGCCGATCTCACCCCCGAGCGCCATCACGAGCCCCATGCCGAATCCGGCCGAACACCCTGGATCGTTCGAGCGCGGCAGATTGCGCTGGAGATTCGCAAGAGTCACGTGATTCCTGCGCGCGTACGTCCTGCCGACGACGTGCATCATCATGTGGCAGTTCGATTGGACGTATCCGCCGACCTCACGTACACGCCGATCGATGCGCGGAAGCTCCCTCGCCGGGTCGCGCGACTTCTCGATCTCCGTCAGCAGTCGACGGATGTAGCAAGCCCGGACGCGTCCCTGCGGGGCGAAGATGCACGTCCGCATGAACCCGGAGTTGCCGTCGTAGACGGGCACCACGGGGACACCCGCCTTGCCCGTACCGGCCTGGACCGCGAGAGCAGACACCCCGACCGCGGCGCCGGCGAGAGTCAGGATCAACCGGTGCCGGCCGCGTCTCATCGATCGGCCTACCCTGAGGAGGTCGGCCCAGTCACAGCGATCGGCGCGCCCGGGATCGAATCCGTGAGGTCGAGCGGCTTGACGATCTCGGCGAAGTGGCACGCGCTGGGATGACCCTGGCCGCGATCCACGAGCGCCGGCTCTTCTTCGGCGCAGATCGGTTGCGCCTTCCAGCAGCGCGTCCGAAAGCGGCAGCCGGAGGGCGGGTTCGCAGGGCTGGGCACGTCTCCCTCGAGCACGATCCGCTTGCGGCGCCCGCGCTGAGACGGCTCCTCGATCGGTACGGCTGAGAGCAGCGCCTGCGTGTACGGGTGGGAGGGCCGCTCGTAGATGTCCTCCCTCGTCCCGATCTCGACGATCTTGCCGAGATACATGACCGCGACGCGATCGGAGATGTGGCGCACGAGCGAGAGATCGTGCGCGATGAACAGATACGTGAGGCCGAAGTCGCGCTGCAACGACTCGAGCAGGTTGACGACCTGGGCTCGAATCGAGACGTCGAGCGCCGACACAGGCTCATCGAGCACGACCATTTGTGGATTGAGCGCCAGTGCCCTGGCGAATCCGATCCGCTGCCTCTGCCCGCCGGAGAATTCATGCGGAAAGCGATTTGCGTGCTCCGGGCTCAGGCCCACCGTCCGCAGCAGCTCGTCGATGCGCGCCTTGCCCTCCTTGCCCCGGTAGAGACCGTGGACGCGGAGCGGCTCCGCCACGATCTCACGCACGGTCATGCGCGGGTTGAGCGACGCGTACGGATCCTGGAAGACGATCTGGAGCTCGCGGCGCACGTCGCGCATTCGACGGCGGCTGAGCGGCGTGATGTCCTCGCCGTTGAAGATGATCCGACCGGCCGTCGGCTGGAGAAGCTTGATCACGGTGCGTCCGAGCGTGGTCTTCCCGCAACCGGACTCGCCGACCAACCCGAGCGTCTCTCCAGCGGTGAGTGACAGGTCTACCCCGTCAACGGCATGCACCTGGCCTACCACCCGCTTCAAGATTCCGGCCGAGATCGGGAAGTACTTGACGAGCCCTTCGATGCGCAGAATCTCGTTGCCGATGCCCGCGCGCGCGTGCACCGTCTCTGTTGACTCGACCGTGGTCATCGCGCCTCAGCCGCCGCCTTCTCCTCGACGAGCTTGGAGCGCCTGCCCTCGAGCTCATTCGCGAAGTGGCACGCGGTCAGGTGAGTGGACTCGTCGATCGGCTTGAGCGGCGGCTCCTCCTCGCGGCAGCGCACACGCCCCTGGGAGAGGAAGCAGCGCGGGTGAAACGGGCAGCCCGGTGGGCGGCTGATCAGGCTCGGCGGCTGGCCCGGAATCGGTCGCAGCCAGTCCTCGTCGACACCGATTCGCGGCAGGCTGTCCATCAGACCGACGGTATAAGGATGCCGCGGCGACTCGAAGATGGTGTGCACGTCGCCGTACTCGACGATCTTGCCGGCATACATGACGATCACGCGCTCGGCGAGCTCCGCGACAAGGCCGAGGTCATGGGTGATCAGGATTGTTGCCGCATGCGTCTCCTCCTGCGCCTTCTTCAGCACCTCCAGGATCTGGGCCTGGATCGTCACGTCGAGCGCCGTCGTCGGCTCGTCGGCGATCAGCAGCTGCGGTGAATTCGAAATCGCCATCGCGATCATGGCGCGCTGGCGCATCCCGCCCGAGAACTCGTGGGGGTACTGCTCGTAGCGCCGGTCCGGGTTGGGGACGCCTACGAGTCGCAGCAGGTCGATGGATCGCTCTTTGACCTCGTCGTCCTTCTTGTGCGGGTGATGCGTCCTGATCGCCTCGCCGATCTGGTAGCCCACCTTGAGGACCGGATTCAGTGAGGTCATCGGGTCCTGGAACACCATCGAGACCTCGGACCCGCGGACGTGCCGAAGCTCGCTCTTCGACATCTTGAGTAGGTCCTTGCCGTTGAAATACGCCTCGCCGCGAACGATCTTCCCCGGGGGTTGCGGGATGAGGCCGAGGATCGACATCGTGCTCACGCTCTTGCCCGAGCCGGACTCGCCGACGATGCCGAGGGTCTCACCCGGATAGACGTCGTAGGTAATCCCGTCCACCGCTTGCACGATTCCGTCTTCGGTCGTGAAATGCACCGCGAGGTCCCTGATCGAGAGGATCGGTTCAGCAGCCGAGGGTCTCACCTCTCACGAGTCCCACGAGGTTGACGCTACGCACGAACTCGGCGCTGGTTCGGATCCAGTGCGTCTCGAAGGCCGTCACCGATGAAGTTGATGCAGAGGACGATCAGGACGATCATGAGACCGGGGAAGGTCACCAGCCACCAGCTGGCGAGGCCCTGATCCTCGCCCTCGCTGATGAGCACGCCCAGCGCGGGCGTCGGCGGCTCGATTCCGAATCCGAGGAACGACAGCGTTGACTCGAGCAGGATTGCAGCACCCGTGGTGAGCGTCGCGGCGACGAGGATCGGCCCGATCGTGTTCGGGATCATGTGCCTGAACATGATCCGAATGTCTCCCGATCCGGACGCCTTGGCCGCCTCCACGTACTCCTTCTCTCGCAGTGAAAGAAAGGTGCCGCGGACGATGCGGGCGATCGAGGTCCAGATGAAGAAGGCGAGGAGCAGGGCCACCTGCAGGGGCCCACTGTGACCGAGGAACTTCGCCGCGGTCAACAGGACCGCGAGCAGGGGTAAGGTCAGGAAGAGATCGGTGATTCGCATCAGGATGTTGTCCAGCCAACCGCCGAAGTAGCCCGCGAGACCGCCGATGATCGTGCCGATGAGCGTCGAGAGGAAGCCGACGAGCAAGGCCACGCGCACGGATGTCCGGATCCCGAAAAGGGTGCGGCTGAAGTAGTCGCGACCGGCCTGGTCGGTGCCGAACAGGTGCTGGGCGCTCGGAGCCTGGGTGAGGGCTGAAATGTTGACGTCGGAGTACGAATAAGGCGCGACGAAGTTGGCGAAGATGCCGAACCCGAAGATGGTCAGAAGCACGACGAGGCTCGCCATTGCGAGCCGGTGCCGGAAGAAGCGGCGCCTCGCGAATGCCCATTGGCTCCGTGCCTGCAGTTCGAGGCCCGTGTCGTAGACGAGCTCGGTCGGCTGGGCCTGCAGGCCCGATCCGATCGAGACTCCGGCGGCGCCGGAGCTTGCCGCGGGGTCGGGTCCGATGGCGAGGCCACTTGCCCTCGAGTCTCTCTCAGTCATAGCGAATTCTCGGGTCGAGGACTCCGTAGACGATGTCGGCGATCAGGTTGAACACCACGATCATGACAGCCGAGATCAACAGCCACGCCATCACAGGGTACGGGTCCGCTGCCTGGAGGGACGTGAGGAAGTAGGTGCCCATCCCGTCGAGCGTGAAGATCGACTCGGTCACGACTGCCCCACCGAAGATGAAGCCGAAGTCGAGTGCCACGACCGTGACCAAGGGAATGAGCGCGTTCCTGAAGACGTGCTTCATGATCACCCGGCGCTCGATCAAGCCCTTCGCGCGCGCGGTGCGCACGTAGTCGGAGTTGATCACCTCGAGCATCGAGGCGCGCAGGAAGCGGCTGTACCCCGCGATCGTCAGAACCACGAGCGTCGCCACCGGCAGCGCGAGATGCTGCGCTCGATCGAGCAGGAAGTGGATGCCGTGACCCGGATCGACCGAGCTCAGCTGCGCCGTGTAGAAGACGCGCACATGCCACTTCAGGAAGATATTCGTGAAGACGACTTGGAGGATCAGTGCAAGCCAGAAAACGGGCATGGAGAAGCCGATGAAGCTTAAGGTCGTCATCGTGTAGTCGAAGACCGAGTACTGCCGGATCGCCGATATGACCCCGATAGCCACCGCAATGAGGACGGCGATGATCTCTACTGTCAGGAGCAGCTGGAGCGTATGTCCGAGGACGCGTTTGAGGTCGGGAGTGATCGGCCGGCCCGCGAACAGCGTCTTGCCGAAGTCACCGCGGACGGCGCCCTTCAGCCAGTACCCGTAGCGAACAACGACGGGCTTGTCGAGCTTCTTCTCGTGACTGATGGCCGCGAGCTCCGCCTGCGAGATCAGCGGCCTGGAGCGGATCTTGCCGAGCGGGTCGCCTGTGATCGAGACGAACGTGAAGATCAGGAAGCTCGTCGCGAGCAGCACCGGGATGCTGTAGAGCAGACGGCGAATGATATAGGCGAACACTCAGACGTCCTCCTGAAGATGTACTCCCGCCCCCGGCCGTAGCCGGGAGCGGGAGTCTGAACTAATTCAGTCGCAGTATGACGCTACCGCGACGTTCCAACTTAACGGGACCAAGCCTCCGCATTCCACGTGGGGCCCTGCGAGGTCGCGTTGTCCTTCATGCCCTTGATCCCAGCCTTGAACACGAAGTACGTCGGCTTCTGGTACAGCGGGATCGTCGGGATGTCGTTCGCCATCAGCGCGTCGGCCTGGTTGAACAGCGCGAAGCGCTTCTGGACGTTCAGCTGGACGTCGCTCTTCTCGAGCAGACTCGACACCTTTTTGTTGCAGTACTCCATGTAGTTCTGGGCGCCGTTGCACTTCCAGATTTCCACGGAGCCGGCGGGATCGGGCGAACCGACCCACGCGAAGAGCGCGAGGTCGTAGTTGTGGTTCGGCAGATCCTCGCCGAAGTACGTCCCTGCGGGCTTGAAGTTGTTCAGCAGCTCGATTCCCACCTTCTTCGCCTGATCCTGGAAGAAGGTGAAGGAAAGCTCACGCAGCTTGTTGCCACGTGTGGACTCGAACTGGAACGACAGCTTCGTGCCACCACACCGATAGATCCCGTCGGCGGCCTTGGTGCAGCTGTGTGCCTTCAGGATGCTCTCGGCCTTGGTCGCGTTGTACGTCCACTTCGCCCAGTTCTGCTTGTAGGCGGGGTGGTTGGACACGAAGATCACGTTGTTCAGCGGCCGCAGGCGCGGGTTCAACTGGCCGAACAGCGCCTTCACGGTCGACAGGCGATCGAGGCTCAGGATTAGAGCTTGCCGAACCCAGAGGTTCTTCGCCAGCGGGTTGCCCTTCGGGCCCTGCTGGATGTCGATGTGCTCCCAGGTCGTCCCGAGGTTCGACTGGACGCGAAGACCCGCCTGCCCACTCAACTCCGACAGCGCCTGCTGCGGCTGCGGGTAGATCGCGTCGACCTCGCCACCGCGGATCTGCTGGATCTCCGTGTTCGTGTTCGTCAGGAACTTGAACACGATCCGGTCTATCTTCGCCGTCTTACCATGCCAACCACCCGGGTTGCGAACCAGCGTGATGCCGCTGCCGCGGTCGAACTCCGTTTCGACGTACGGGCCGTTGCCGATCGGCTTGCCCGTCTTCGGGTTGACGACGTTGTCCGTCCAGACAGTGAGCATGTTCGCGCCCTTCAGCGCATGGGCCGGCAGGACGCCACCGCTACCAAACAGGTCCTTCCAGTCCGCGAACGGCGTGCGGAACGTGACCGTCACGACCTTGCCCGTCCCTTTGACGCTCTTGATCTGGTCATACCCTGCCTGGGAAACGTGATCCTTCAGCTTGGGATCCATGATCGTCTGCCACGAGAAGATGAAGTCCTTGCCCGTGACCGGGACCTTGTCGGTCCAATGTGCGTTCCCACGGATGTAGTACGTGATCCGCATCGGATTCAGCTTGAGCGTGAACTTGCTGATGAGGTCGGGCTTGTAGGTGAAGTTCGGCTGGACCAAAAAGGCGCCGCGAAGAACCGG
>JALYST010000190.1 GCA_030854665.1 Actinomycetota bacterium | reverse complement strand
ATCGCCTTCGACGCCAAAGCCGCCACCTTCCCGGGCGTGTCCTGGCCTTCGAGTGTCGTCAGGTCCATCATCCGGACTGCCAACTCGAGCGCAAAGACCTTGGCGTCCTTCTTGATCGAGCGTTTCGCCAGCGAGGCGGCCCGCTCCTCGAGCGCGACGGCGTCGACAGAGCCGATCCGCGGCAGCCTCGGCTCGAGCGGAAGCTCAAATCCACGTGGGAGAACGGGCGTCTGCGCCATCTAACTGGGCGAAAGCTTACGCTTTCGCCCAGTGTTGAGTACGCCGCTTTCGCGGGGAACGTGCGTGGGCGAAGCCCACGCACTCTTACCGTGTCTACAGTCCTCGATCGCACCCAACCGTGTGGGCACGGGCGCTGACGCGGCCGCGCCCACATCAGTACGCCTCCAGCTAAGCCCGGCTTCGCCTGGTCTTAGCTTCCGGCCGTTAGTCGGAATGCAGGACGCCGGTCTTTCAAGCGCGAAGCGCCGTACACAAGGCTGAGCGAAAGCGCAGCTTTCGCTCAGAGATCAGAGGCCGAGCCGTTGCAGCGTCGCCTCGTCGCGGCGCCAGCGCGGCTTGACCTTGACGTGGAGCTCGAGGTAGACCTGATGGCCGACGATCGCTTCGATCTCCGGCCGTGCGCGCCTGCCGATCTCGCGCACGACCGAGCCGCCCTTGCCGATGACGATCTGCTTCTGGGATTCCGTCTCGACGAGCAGATCGGCCTCGATCACCTTTTCCCCGAGCTCTCGGACCTCGACCGTGATCGCATGCGGAATTTCGTCCTTCGTGAGACGCAGTGCCTGTTCGCGTACGAGCTCTGCGATCTGGACCTCTACGGACAGATCGGTTCGCTGCTCCTGCGGGAAGTACAACGGCCCTTCGGGGAGCAGCCCGACGAGCTCCTGTCGAAGCTCCTCGACCCCGTCGCCGTTCTTCGCGCTCACGGGATGGAGCGCGTGGAAGTCGCCGAGTCTCGAGGCCGTCTCCATCTGGCTCGCGATATGGCCGCCCTTCAGCCGGTCGATCTTGTTGAGCGCGATCACGACCGGAACGCCCAGCTCGAAAACGCGCCGCGCGACGAAGCGGTCGCCTGCGCCGATGCGCTCGCGCGCCGACAGCACGAGTACGACACCATCGACATCCTCGAACGATGAGTCGACGGTGCGCTGCATGTGCTCGGTGAGGGGATCGAGCGGTCGCTGGAAACCTGGCAGGTCTGCGAGCACGAGCTGGTGATCCTCCCCGTTCGCGATCCCGAAGATCCTTCGCCGCGTCGTCTGCGGCTTGTCGGACACGATCGCCACCTTGCCGCCCGCGAGCGCGTTCACCAGCGTCGACTTGCCGACGTTCGGTCGGCCCGCGACGGCGACGAAGCCCGACTTCAAGCGGGCAGATCCCAGGTGTCCGGCAGCAGCTCCGCCGCCGAATACGTGGCGAGTTCGCCGGCCGAGTTCAGGAACGTGATCTGGTCGATCTTGAACTCGTACAGCCATTGCCGGCAACCGCCGCACGGCGAGGCCGTGATCCCGATCGCCGCGAAGTCACCGGGCTTGTACCCCTCGCTGACCGCCTTGACGAGTGCCGTCTTCTCCGCGCAGACGCCGAGTGGATACGCGGCGTTCTCCACGTTCACGCCCTCGAAGACCTTGCCGTCCCGGGTGCGCACTGCGGCCCCGACGAGGTAGTTCGAGTACGGCGCGTAGGCTCGTTCCGAGATCGCCACGGCCCGCTCGTAGAGTTCTCTGCTCACAGCAACTGGAAGACGGCGAGAGTCACGAGCGCGCCAAGTGCGCCTCCGTAGGCGACCTCGAGGGCGGAGTGAACCCCGGATTCAACGCGAGTCTGAGCCACGAGCATTGCCATGATGAAGGTCAGCGCACTGACGACGAAGCGGTGCGAGTCGCTGACGATATAGGTGGCGGCCATCCAGCCCGCGAAGGCGACGGCGGCATGTCCCGATGGAAGGCCTCCACGGAGGGGCGTTCCGCGACCCGTCCAGGCCTTCGTGGCGATGACGATGATCACGGTCAGCACGAGCGCCACCAGCGTGATCTGGGCGGGCGCATTACGAACCCGGTCCAGAACAACCGCGGTCTTGTCGGCAGCCTTGCCGGCGAACACGAGGTAGCCGACCGCGGCGGCGTTCACGGACGCAATGAGCACAGCGCCTGCGGCGATGTCCTTCGCCAATTTCGCCATCGGATCGAAGGACGTCGTTGCGGCATCGATCGCCCCTTCGATCGCGGTGTTGATCATCTCGGCGACCAGAACGAACGCGATCGAGATCAACAAGACGCTCAGCTCGATCTTCGAGACGCCGACTGCGACGGCGACGACGATCACGGCGACGGCCGCCGCAAAGTGGAGCCGCATGTTGCGCTGCGTCCGCAACACGTGAATCACGCCCTCGATCGCGTAGTTGAAGCTCTCGACCACGGACGGGCGCGCCCTCACGCGTGAGCCCGCTCTCGAGCTTTCATCTCGGCCCCATGGTCGTAGCCCACGAGGTGCAACACGGCGTGCACGAGCGGGGCGCGCCACGCGTCACCGACCACCTGCGGGCAGAGCACGACGTCGCCGAGCTGACGAGGCACTCCCGCCGGCAACGCGTCACGACCGTCAATCGGGAAGGCGAGCGCATCCGTCTCCTCGTCGATCCCGAGATGCTCGCGCTTGAGATCACGGATTTCGTCCGGACCGACCAGCTGAAGCCCGAGCTCACCGTCCCCGATTCCCTCCGCTTGTAAGACCTCGCGGATCAATTCCGTCGCGGCCCCGAGATCGAGGTCCGCGCCGGAACGGTTCGCCACCTCGATTTCCACCATCGCTACTTCCGCCGTGCCGTTCCGGTCTCCTCCGCATGCAACTTGTACGCCTCCACAATCCGCTGCACGAGCTTGTGCCGCACGACGTCTTCATGGCCGAAGCGGATGAACGCGATACCGTCGATCGACCCGAGGATGTCCTGCACTTGGATGAGGCCGGAGGCTTGCTCGCGAGGAAGATCGACCTGCGTCACGTCACCCGTGACAACCACCTTCGAGCCGAACCCGAGCCGTGTGAGGAACATCTGCATCTGTTCCGGGCTCGTGTTCTGCGCTTCGTCGAGGATGATGAAGGAGTCGTTGAGCGTCCTGCCGCGCATGAACGCGAGCGGCGCCACCTCGATCGTCCCACGCTCCATGTACATGTTCAGGCGCTCCGCGTCGAGCATGTCGTAGAGCGCGTCGAAGAGCGGCCGCAGATACGGATCGACCTTCGCAAGCATGTCACCCGGGAGAAATCCCAGCCGCTCTCCGGCCTCGACCGCAGGACGCGTGAGGATGACACGCGCGACCTGTCGCTCTTGCAGGGCGGCGACGGCCGCGGCCATCGCCAGGTAGGTCTTGCCTGTGCCGGCCGGGCCGATCCCGAAGGTGACCGTGCAGTTCCTGATCGAGTCCACGTAGCGCTTCTGCGTCACGGTTTTGGGCGAGATCTGTTTACCGCGGTGGCGCCAGACCACGTCGCTGAAGACGTCTTGAACGTTCGCGGCCTGGTCGATGGCGTTCAGGACGGCGTCAACCGTGGCCGGCCCGATCTCCTGTCCGGTCTCGACGAGCTCCACCAGCTCGTCGACGACCGCGCGGGCCTCGGCGACGTGGATGTCGTCGCCGCTGATCGTGAGCCGGTTCCCGCGCAGGAGAATCGTGCACTCGAGGCGGTCGCGGAGAGCGTCGAGGACGCCATCGCCGATCGTCGCAAGCTCGGCGGCGACGTCGTTGGAGACGTCGAGGGTTTGTTTCACCTGCTGCACGCGCTCAGTGTAGGCGCGACCCTCCGGCGTACGTTACGCGAGCTTTTCCTTGAGCAGCTGGCTGACGACGGACCCGTCGGTCCGACCCGAGACCTGCGGCATCACGTCGGCCATGACCCGGCCGAAGTCGCGCATGCTGGTCGCCCCGTTCTCGGCGATGGCGTCGTCCACGATCTCCTCGAGGTCGGCCTCCGAGAGCGGCTCCGGCATGAACTCCTGCAACACCGAGAGCTCCCGCTCCTCGGCCGCCGCCTGCTCCTCCCTGCCGCCGTTTCGGAACGCCTCGGCCGCCTCGATGCGGCGCTTGCGCTCACGCTGGAGGACCTGGAGCTCTTCGTCGTCCGACAGCGGGCGTAGCAGCTCCTTCTCCGCCGAGCGGAGGCTCGAGAGGATGAGCCGGAGCGCATCGCGGCGCTCGGTGTCGCGCGCGAGCATCGCCTGTTTGACCTCATCCTCCATGCGGGCGATGAGGCTCATCGGCCGTTCTCCGGCCGATGAGCGGTGGAAGAGGCGTAAGGGGAAACCGGGAGGCTTCCCCGCTCTTTCTCCTCAGCGCGCGCGGCGGTCGCCACGTCGCGGGTGCTGAGGCGATCCCTAAAGAAGGGAGCTCGTGAGGGAAACATGGTTTCCCTCACGGGAGCGAGCCGAAGGCGAGCGACGCTCATGCTGGGAGGCCTCGGATCCGCCCACCGAGGATGTGCCAGTGGAGGTGGAAGATCGTCTGGCCGCCGCCCTCGCCCACGTTCACGAGGACGCGATAGTCCTCGAGCCTGGCCTCGCGCGCAGTCTCGGCGACGAAGTCCAGCATCCGCTTCGCCTCGCCGGGCGGAAACTCGCCGACGTCCCGGAAGCTCGAGACATGCCGCTCGGGCAGGACGAGCAGGTGCGTGTCCGCTCTCGGGTTGATGTCACGGATCGCGACGAAGCCGTCGGCTTTGGCGACGTGGTCTCCCTCCTGGACAAGCTTGCAGAAGAGGCAGTCCTCAGGCAGCGAGGATCCCCTCCTCCGAAACGGCCGCTCCGCGAACCCGGACGAACTCGCCGACCTGGTCGGTCCGGACGAGCCACGGCGAGTAGTCGTCCCCATAGCCGCGGCCGGGGCGATCGACGAGGACGACGTCATCTGCGCCGATCTTCTCACGCCAGCGCGCGAGACACGCCGCTTCCGACGCTGCGCGCAGCCGCGCGCTTCGATCCTTCTTCACGTCGGGTGCGATGGCATCGTCTCCCGCCGTGACGGTTCCGGGCCGCGGCGAGTACGGAAAGACGTGGACTTTTGTGATGCCGGCCGCCTCGACAACAGAGAGCGTGTTCTGGAACGCGTGCTCGGTCTCGGTCGGAAAGCCGACGATCGCGTCGGTCGTCAGATTGAAGTCGGCGAGCGGCTCGAGCCGGCGGAGGTACGTGGCAGACGTGTAGCGGCGTGCCATGTCGCGCAGCACCGCGTCGTCGCCCGACTGAAGCGGGACGTGCAGATGCCGGCTTACGTTTGGCGTCTCTCTCAGCGCGGAGACGAGCTCACTGTCGACGTGGTTGATCTCGATCGACGACAGGCGCAACCGTTCCAGGCCCGGAACCGCGCCGACCTCACGCACCAGACGCGCCAGCGCATACCCGGCCGCGCGGTCCCGATAGCAGCCGAGATTGATGCCGGTCAGAATGATCTCTCGGTGTCCGTGTGCCACGCGGCGCCGCACCTCGTCGAGCACCGCCGAAGCAGAACGGCTTCGCGATCCACCGCGAACGAGCGGGATCACGCAGAAGTTGCAGGAGAAGCTGCAGCCGTCCTGGATCTTGACGAAGGCGCGCACGCGGTCGAGGCGGGCGTCCGCCTGAACGCAACCGATGGCGCCCACGTCTCCGGCTACGAAGGCCGGGGTCTTCTCGCTCGACCTGGCGACGACGACCACGTTGTCGGGCAGGCCCGCGAAGGCGTCGCCGGCAAGATTCGCCGCGCAGCCGGTCACATAGACCCGCTCGTGCGTACGGGCCGCGCGAGTGGCCGCCTGGCGCGACTTCCGGACCGCCTCGTGGGTGACGCAACAGGTGTTCACGATCGCGACGTCGGCGCCGTCGCCGGAGCCTTGTTCGAGGTGACCGTCCGCAATCAGACGCTCGCGAACTTCCTGCACGTCCGTGTGGGAGACCTTGCAGCCGAGAAACCGGATCGAGAACGTCGTCACGGGCTTGATGCTAACTGGCGTCACGGCGCTACTTCAGATCGTTTCGTAATGGTCCGCAGCCCAGCCGCCGCGCGTGATGCGTCGCAGGTGCCTGAAGCCGGAGAGCGGCGCGTCGTCGGTCGGAAGGTACCCCGATGTGACGAGACTCCTCGAACGCAAACGCGGTGCGAGCGCCTCGACCGACGTGCGGGTGATGTTCGCGACCGCTACCTGCGCGGCGGGAGCCTCGTCGTCGAGCACGTTCGCCTGACGCGCGTCGATCTCGACGCCGTTCGCCGCGGCATTGGCGATCGTTGCTGCCACGGCATTCTCGTCGGCATCGAGTGCGATCACCGGCGTAAAGCCGAGCTTCGCCGCGACGATCGAGAGTACGCCCGAGCCACAGCCGAAGTCGACGATGCTCGCCGGCTCGAGCTCGAGCAGCAACTCGACGCATAGCTGCGTCGTGGGGTGAGCGCCCGTGCCGAACGCGCGACCCGGGTCGATCACGATCGCGGTGGCGTCCGCAGGAGGGTCGTGCCACGGTGGCCCGATCCAGAGCGGCCCGACACGCACGGGCTGGTGAAATGCTTTCCAGCGGTCGCGCCAATCGGCGGCGACGTCCTGTCCTCTTACGCCTCCAAAGACGTGCCAAAGACGTTCCTCGCCACTCGCATCGGTATAGGCGACGAGCTCGATCCCGTCGGCGAGGTCCACCTCCTCGAAGCCCTGCGGGAAGAGCTCGAGCATCTGTGCGCGCGCTTCCTCTGCGCGCTCGACGGGGACGGCAACCGAGACCCGCCGAATGGCGTTCAGCGGAATGCGCTCTTCAGCTTGTCGAAGAACCTCTCGCCCGCCTCGTACGTCGCGTCCGTCGACAGGCCGTCGAACTCTTCGAGCAGCCGCCGCTGCTCCTCTGTCAGCTGGCGGGGCACGGTGACGCGAACGAGCACCCGCTGGTTGCCGCGGCCGAACCCCTGCAGCACCGGGAGCCCGCGTCCCCGCAGGACGCGCACCTCTCCCGGCTGCGTGCCGGGCTCGAACGTCAAGTCCGCATCGCCCTCGAGCGTCGGCACCGACACGGTCGCGCCGAGCGCGGCCTGCGTGAACGTGAGATCGACGGTCGTGTACACGTCGTTGCCTTCGCGCACGAACCGGTCGTCCTGGCGGACGTGCACCTCTACGTACGCGTCACCGGCTCGCGCACCGGGCGTCCCCGAATGACCTTCGCCGCTCAACCTGATCCGCTGCCCGTCGTGGATGCCCGGCGGTATCTCGACCTCGAGGGTGCGCTCCTGGATCACGCGGCCGGCGCCCTGGCACTGCTCGCACTGCTTCTCGACGAGCTGTCCTGAGCCGGTGCACGTCGGACATGTCCCCGCGCGCGCGAACTCCCCGAACACGCTGCGCGAAACCTGACGCACGCGACCGGCGCCTCCGCAGGTCGGGCAGGCGCGAATCGCGGTGTCGGGCTCCGCGCCGTTCCCTCCGCAACGTGTGCATGGAACGGCGACGCCGAGCAGCACCTCACGATTGGTCCCCGTCGCCACTTCGGCGAGGTCGATCTCGACCCGGGCGGCGATGTCCGCGCCGCGGCCGCGGCCGCCGCTCCTCCCTCCCCCGCCGAAGATGTCATCGCCGAAAAACGCAGAGAAGAGATCGGAGAGGTTGCCGAGGTCGAACGCGGTGGGCTGGAAGCCACCGCTGCGCAGACCGGCATGGCCGAAGCGGTCGTAGAGTTCGCGCCGCTCCGAGTTGGAGAGGACCTCATACGCCTCGACGATCTCACGGAACCGATGATCGGCATCCGGCTCCTTCGACACATCAGGATGCACCTCGCGGGCGAGGCGCCGGAATGCACGCTTGATCTCGTCGCCACTCGCCGTCCGCGACACAGCGAGAAGCTCGTAGTAGTCGCGCTCAGTCGTTGCCATCGGCCGCACTAGCGTAGCGGCGGCCTCAGTTGTCCTCGTAAACCTCCTCCACGAAGCGTGAGAGCTCCTGCGCCGCGCCTCGAACCGACCGGATCGCCTTGTCGTAGTCCATCCGAGCCGGACCCAGCAGGCCGACCGCCCCGAGGGCGCGGTTCGTCAACCCGTAGCTAGCTCCTACGAGTGCCGCGTCCTGGAAGGCCGGGTGCTCGAGGTCGCCGCCCATCCGGACGAACGCGCGGCGCGGATCGAGCGCCTCGCCGAGGATCTCGAGCAACGCCGCACGGCGTTCCAGGGTCACCAGCACGTGCTTGTAGATGCCGAGATCGTCTTCGCGCGCCGAGTCGAGCAGGTCTGCGGCGCCTCCCACATAGAGGCGCTGTTCGGCCTGGAGCAAGTCCGTGAAGGCGGGCCTCAGTGCCGCGAGAAACTCGCGTTCGGCCCCCGAGAGGCTCGGGTCCTCCAGCTCGCGCCGCAGCCGGCTCGTCCCGAGCTGAAGCCCGGCCACCTTTTCGTTGAGGTACTCGCCCGCCCACTTGGCGAGCCCCGGATCGACAACGTGATCGAAGGTGACGACCCGCTTGGCGACGCTGCCGGTCGAGGTGATCACGACCGCCATCACCGTGCGCGGATTGAGGAGCAGGACTTCGACGTGTCGCACCGTCGTGGTCTCCAGCGGCGGCGCGGACACCAGGGCGAGCTGACTAGTTACACGCGAGAGCATCTCCGTCGTCGCCTCGAGGGCCGAATCGATCTCCCGGCGGAGCTCGGAGAGATCGAGCGGGAACGAGCCCGGGCGCGGATCCTGTCGCGCCAGCAATTCGTCCGCGTGGAGCCGGTAGCCCTGCTCGGTCGGGACTCGGCCCGCCGACGTGTGCGGATGCGTGAGGAGGCCTTGCGCTTCCAACTCCGAGAGCTCGTTACGCACCGATGACGGCGACACGTTCAGCTCGCCACGCTCGACGAGGTGCCTCGAGCCCACCGGCTGGCCGGTCGCGACGTACTCCTCGATCAGGAGCGCAAGCAGCTCGCGCTGTCGAGCCGTCAGAGTTGCCGCACGATCAGACGCCATTTGCAGGAATTTTAGCGGGCGCCCTACGTGAGCAGGTCCGCGGTGACCCCGCCGCCGAGGAATCGGCCGCGTGGAGTGAGCGCAAGCGTCCGTCGATCGGGGTCGCGGCGCACCAGCCCGAGGACCTCGAGACGCGACACGGCACCGCCGTCGACGACCCCGGCGAGGTCACCCAAGACGAGCGGCTCGTCCAGCCGGAGGCCGAGCATGACGCGTTCACGCCGGCGAACGTCGCGCGAAAGCGGCTCGATCTCGCGGTCGGGCGCCGTTTCACGCCCAAGCGCCTCCATGTAGCCGGCCAGGCGAGGCGTGTTCCGCCACCGGCGACCGGCGATCGTCGAGACCGCGCCCACTCCGAGCCCGAGGTAGTCCCGTCCGAGCCAGTAGGCGAGGTTGTGCCGGGAGCGAAGATCACCTATTCCGGCGCGCTCGGAGGTGCGGCAGAAGTTCGCCGTCGCGTACCAGCGATACCCGGCGCCGGTCAGCCGCGCGACGACCAGCTCGAAGTACGACTCCATCGCCTCAGCC
>JALYST010000188.1 GCA_030854665.1 Actinomycetota bacterium | reverse complement strand
AGTGGAAGACGTTGTGGAACTTCGACTTGCCCGAGATGAGATCGTCGAGACACTGCTCGCGCGGCTTGCCGAGATCCTCGACGACGCGGTAGATCAGCTGCGAGTGGCCGACCTCGTCCTGCACCTTCGCGGTCAGCGCGAGCTTGCGCTGCAGCGTCGGCGCCCGGAGGATCCATTCGCGTTCGGGGAGGACACCCATGAGCTCCGAGTTGCCGTGCATCTCGATGAACTTGACGAGCTTCGCGCGGTACTCGTCTGGCAGCTCGTCGGTGGCCTCCACCTGGCCGCCTGACTGCACGTACTCGAGGAATTCCTGGTCGCTCATGGCCTCCCTACCTAACGATCGTTAGGGTCTATTGAAGCATGTCCACCCGGAAGTCGGAGTTAACCCGCCAGGCGGCCCGGCTCTTTGCCGAACAGGGGTACCACGGCACCTCGATCGGTGACCTCGCGGAGGCCATGGGGGTCCAGAAGGGCTCGCTCTACGCCCACATCGATTCCAAGGCCGACCTGCTCTGGGAGGTGGCCCGCGACGGCGCTGCCGCCTTCCATGCGGGGCTCGACACGGTGGCGGACGAGCTGCCGGCAACCGAGAAGATCCGGCTTGCGCTCCGCGCCCATCTGCGCGTGATCGCCGAGCAGCTCGAGATCGCGACCGTGTTCATCCGGGAGTGGCGCTACCTCGAGGGCGAACGTCGCGACGAATTCCTCGCCGAGCGCCGGCGCTACGAGGACCGCTTCCGCGCACTCTTCCGCGAAGGACGCGAGCTCGGCGGCCTGCGCACCGATCTCGACGACGGGACGGCGACGCTGCTCGCGCTCTCCGCTGCGAACTGGGCGTATACGTGGCTGCGACCCGGCGCCGACACGGACGAGCTCGCCGATCGCTTCTTCGCATTTCTGCTCGACGGCATGCGCGGCTACGCCACTCCCTGAGAGGGCCCGCTTCGGCGGACACTCCTGTTTTTGCGGACGCTCTGCGTGGCATGCTCGCGAGATGAAGCGCGCTGTCCTGATCGTCAACCCGTTCGCCAGCCGGGTCACCGAGGAAGGCATCTCGGCGGTCGAGCGGGCACTGATGGGCTCGGCCTACCTCCGAACGGTGCGAACGGAGCGCCCTGGACATGCGGTCGAGCTCGCACGGGAGGCAGGCGACGCGGACGCACTGATCGTCTTCTCGGGCGACGGCGGCTTCAACGAGGTGCTGAACGGCGTGGTGCGGAGCGATCAGCCGCTCGGCTTCGTGCCCGGCGGCGGCACGAGCGTGCTGCCGCGAGCGCTTGGGCTGCCGCGCGATCCGGGGGCAGCGGCCGAGCGGCTGGCCGATGCGCTCCTCGAAAACAGAACCCGAACGATCTCGACCGGACGTGTCAACGGACGACGCTTCGGTTTCGGCGCCGGTATCGGGATCGACGCGGAAGCTGTGCGCCGGATCGACGAGCGTGGGCGCTCGCCGGAAGGCGAACGGCCTGGTGACCTCGCCTTCATCGGGACGTTCGCCCGCCTCATCCTCGAGCAACGCGGGCGGCTCGAGCCCGTGCTCGAAGTGGACGGCTACGGACGCGCCGCTTTCGTGCTCGTCGCCAACGTCAATCCCTACAGCTTCCTGAAGACGGTCGCGATCAAGGCGAGCCCGGAGGCGGCTTTCGAGAAGGGGTTGGACTTCCTTGCTCCGGGGTCCCTGACGCCGAAAACGCTGCCGCCCCTCCTGCTCGCCCTCGCGACCGGGCGGCCCGCGAGGAACGCGTTACGGGGTCACGACCTCGACCGGATAGCGGTGCGTACCGACCGGCCGCTGCCGCTGCAGGCGGACGGCGAGGACCTGGGAGACGTGACCGAGGCGGTCTTCGAGGCTGAGCGCGGCTCGATCACGGTGCTCGTCTAAATACACTTCCGCCCGATGGCACAGGTTCTTCCGGCCGAGCGCGACCTCAGGCGCGTGATCGGCGACGCGGACGGTGCCGGCGACCGCCAGGTCGAAGGGCTCGGCGAACAGGAACTGCTCGAGCTGTACCGCTCGATGGTGCAGCTGCGCACCTACGACGAGCGATCCGTCGTGTACCACAGCCAGGGCCGGATCGGTACCTACGCCATCTTCTGGAACCACGAGGCGATGCAGGCCGGTGCGTTCCACGCGCTCGAGGACGAGGACTGGATCTTTCCGTCGTACCGGGAGTCGGCGATCGGGCTGCTGCGGGGAATGCCGCCCGCGACCGTGCTGTCGTGGTGGCGCGGTCATCCGGCCGGCTGGTGGAACCCCGAGGACTATCGCGTTGCGTCGATCTGTGTCCCGATCGCGACGCACATTCCGCACGCGGTGGGTCTCGCGTGGGGGAAGAAGCTGAAGGGCGAGCGTGCGGCGGCAATCGTGTTCTTCGGCGACGGAGCGACATCGGAGGGCGCATTTCACGAAGGCGCGAACTTTGCGGGGGTAACCGGCGCACCGCTCGTCCTGTTCTGCAACAACAACGGCTGGGCGATCTCGACGCCCGTCGAGGCGCAGACGCGGGCGCAGACGCTCGCGGACAAGGCGGTCGGTTACGGGATGCCTGGGGCGCGGGTCGACGGAACCGATGTGCTCGCCTGCTACGAGGCGACGCGCGAAGCAGTCGCGCGCGCGCGCAACGGTGAGGGCCCGACGTTGATCGAGGCGGTCTCGTACCGCGTCGCACCTCACGCGACCGCCGACGATCCCAGTGCGTACATCGATCTCGAGCG
>JALYST010000184.1 GCA_030854665.1 Actinomycetota bacterium | reverse complement strand
CCTCAGCGAAGTTTCCGCCGAGAAGCCCGAAGAGCCCGCCGAGTAGGTAGCTACCCTCGGCGGGGTGGCGCCCGCGAAAACAGGTCAGAAGCTCCTGAAGTTCGACCGGCAGTTCGGGGCCCGGCTGGTTGCGGGAACCGACGAGGCGGGTCGTGGCTGCCTGGCCGGGCCGCTCGTAGTGGCCGGAGTGCTGCTCGACTACTACGGCTGCCTCCGCGACCACAAGGTGCGGCCGCTCGCGTTCCTCAACGACTCGAAGCAGTGCTCTCCCGAACGGCGGGAGGATCTCTTCCACGCTGTGCTCGGATGCGCCGAGCAGGTGGTCGTGCGGGTGATCCCACACGGGGCGATCGACCGCAACGGGCTACACAAATCGAATCTCGCCGCGATGCGCGAGATCCTGCACGCGCTGTCGCCGCCGGCCGAAGCATGTCTCGTCGACGGCTTTCGCCTTGGGCCGACGGCGCCTCCGCACAGGGCCGTCGTCGACGGCGACGAGAAGAGCGCCGCGATCGCGGCGGCCTCGATCGTTGCCAAGGTGACGCGTGACCGGCTGATGCGGAGGATGGACGCGCTCTTCCCGCACTACGGTTTCTCCTCGCACGTCGGCTACATCACGCCCGGCCACTCGAAGATCGTGCGCGAGCGAGGCCCCTCGAGCATTCACCGGCGTTCGTTTCAGGCGATGTGCTACTTGAAGGAAGAGGAGCCGGCGGCGCTATCCGCCTGACGGACTCGTCCTGAGTTCCGTTCGCGATCCGCGACAGACATGTGCGCCGGGGCGGCGTAGGTTAGTCGCGTGTCGAGCTCACGTCCCGGCCGGCGGGCGGAACAGCGTGCGGTCTGGTGGTACAGGCTGCGTGGCTACCGCATCCTGGCCACGAACGTCTGGGTTGCGGGTTATGAGCTCGACATCGTCGTTCGCCGCGGCCGGCACCTGATCTTCTGTGAGGTCAAGGAGAAGCGCGGCGAGCGGTTCGGCGACCCGCTCGAGATGGTGGATGAAGAAAAGCAGCGCCGCCTGCGTCGGGCAGCCAAAGGCTGGCTGGCGCGGCACCCCGAGACCGCAGGGCTTCGGGTCTCCTTCGACGTGGTGGCCGTTCGGAGTGGCCAGCTGGAGCGGGTTGCCGAGGCATTCTGATCCCGGCGTCGAACTGGCGTCGGGTGGCCCCGACGCAAGACGCCCTCTACGCCGAGATCGATCTCGCGCTCTCCTGGTCCGAGCGAGACCTCCCAGAGCGGGAGCGGACGAAGCACGTCCACCGGCTCCACCCGTACCTCGGCAAGTTCATCCCGCAACTCGTGGAGATCTTGCTCGCGCGATACTTCCGGCCCGGCCAGCACGTGCTCGATCCGTTCGCCGGCTCGGGAACGACTCTCGTGCAGGCGCTCGAGAGCGGGCTCGATGCGACCGGCGTCGACGTCGCGGCTTTCAACTGTTTGCTCATCGACGTCAAGACTCGTTCGTACAACCCGTTCCTGCTGGAGCAGGAACTGCGGGCGGTGGACGCTCGCGTCGGCGAGTTGTCGGGTGAGCGGCCCGCTGCGTACGTTCGCCGGTGGTTCGCGCCACAGGCGGCTCGCGAGCTGCTCGGCTTCCGCGCGCTGATCGACGAGTACGAGCACGCAGACGTGCTCCGTGTGGTGCTCGCCCGTGCGGCGAGGTCGGCGCGGCGGACGACGCACTTCGATCTCGAGTTTCCGCGTGAGCCTCAGCTCGAGCCCTACTGGTGTCACAAGCATCGGCGGGAGTGCCGTCCCGTCGAGACGGCCTCCCAGTTCCTGCGCCGGTACACGCTCGACACGCTGGCACGACTGAAGGAGTTCTCGCGCGTTCGCGCCCGCGGCCGTGTCGCCTCGGTGATCCACGGAGATATGCGCGAAGAACGGCTCCCCGGCTGTTACGACGGTGTGCTCACCTCGCCCCCCTACCCGGGCTTGATCGACTACCACGAGCAGCATCGCTACGCGTACGAGCTGCTCGGGCTTGACGACCGCCGGGAGCACGAGGTCGGTGCAGCTGTCGCGGGGAATTCGCGCGGCGCCTTGGAGGCCTATTCCGACGGAATCGTGAAAGTGCTCCTCAACGCCACGTCCGCGGTGCGGCGAGGCGCGCCGATCTTGATCGTCGTGAATGACCGCCGTGAGCTCTACCCGGAGATCCTCCAGCGTGCAGGGCTTCGCCTCGAAGGGCGTTTGCGTCGTCATGTGAACCGCCGAACCGGGAGACGTGCCGGTGAGTACTTCGAAGACGTGCTGATCACGCGCTGAATCGGCACAGACACGTCACACCCTGTTGCGTAGCGTCGATGCGTGCTCGCGCGCGCGGTTACCTTTGCCCTCGTCGGCCTCGAGTCGCGGCGCGTGGAGGTGGAGGCACACATCCAGGGCGGCACTCCCTCGCTGACGATCGTCGGTCTCGCTGACCGGGCCTGCCAGGAGGCGAAGCAGCGGGTACGTAGCGGCATCCTCTCCGCGGAGCTCGAATTCCCGGGAGGTCACGTCACGGTCAACCTCGCGCCGGCCGAGCTGAAGAAAGAAGGATCTGGGTTCGATCTGCCGATCGCTTTGGCGCTACTGGCGGCCTCGCACCAGCTTCCACGCGCACGTCTCGCTGAGCACGCGTCGTGCGGAGAGCTCGCGCTCGATGGCCGCCTGCGTCGTGTCGGCGGCGTGCTTGCCGTGGCCGAGGGTGCACGTCGCGCCGACCTGGAGCGGGTCATCTGTCCGTACGAAGCGTGCGCGGAGGCAGCGCTGGCGAGCGTCGAGCCCATCGGCGTGCACCACCTTGCGGATGCGGTGGCGTATCTCCGCGGAGAGCTCGAGCCGCCAGAGTTCGTCGTCGGCAACGGCAAGCCGCGGCGGCGCCCGCTCGATCTCGCCGACGTCCGCGGCCAAGAGCGTGGACGACGTGCGCTCGAATTGGCGGCGGCGGGCCGTCACAACCTGCTGCTCGGAGGCCCGCCGGGCACGGGCAAGACGATGCTCGCCCGCCGGCTGCCGGGAATCCTGCCGCCGCTGGAAGAAGATCAGGCGCTCGAGGTCACGCGCATCCACTCGGTCGCCGGGCTCGTCGACCCCGATCATCCGCTGATCGGCTACGCCCCCTTTCGCGCGCCCCATCACAGTGCGTCGACAGCGGCGATCGTCGGCGGCGGGCCGAGATTGAGGCCGGGCGAGGCGAGCCTCGCGCATCGAGGCGTGCTGCTGCTCGACGAGCTCGCGGAATTCCAGCGTCCCGCACTCGAAGCGCTGCGTCAGCCGCTCGAGGACGGCGAACTCGTCGTGGCTCGCGCGGCCGGCAGCGTGCGTTTTCCGGCACGGTTTCAGCTCATTGGAACCATGAATTTGTGTCCGTGCGGCGCGCGCGGAGATCCGGGAGCGCAGTGCAGTTGCTCCGCCCAGAGACTGGCCCGCTACCGGGACAAGCTGTCGCGCGCATTGCTCGATCGGTTCGACCTGGTCGTAACGGTTCCTCGAGCTCGGGCGCTCGAGCTTCAGGCGGGCCCGGGGGAGGGCTCGGACCCGGTGCGGTCCCGCGTCGTCGCGGCGCGACTGCGACTCGCGGACACCGCTCCGAAGCGAACGGCGGCAGCCGATGAACTGCTGACGCGGGCGGTCGAGCGGCTCCCGCTCTCTGGGCGCGGTCGAGCGAAGGTCGCCGGCGTCTCGCGCACGATCGCCGCGCTCGCGGGCTCCGACGCCGTCCTCCCCGAACACGTTGCCGAGGCGCTTGCCTATCGCGCTCCCTCCGAGCTTGCGACGCCGTGACCCTCTTGCGCAGGCGCGAGCTGCCGCCGTTGCTGCGTGCGATTCACGATCCACCGGCCCGGCTCCACCTCAGAGGCAACGGTGAGGCGGCAGTGCTCGCTGAGCCCGCGGTCGCGATCGTCGGGGCCCGCGCCTGCTCTCCCTACGGCGCCCAGGTTGCGCGCATGCTCGGGCGCGAGCTCGCGGCGGCCGGCGTCGTGGTGGTGAGCGGTCTTGCGCGGGGGATCGACGGCGAAGCGCATCGCGGCGCCCTCGAGACGGACGGCCACACGGTCGCGGTGCTCGGCTGCGGCATCGATCGCGACTATCCCGCAGGCCATGCGAGTTTGGCGCGATCGATCGCCGAGCGGTCGCTGATCGTCTCGGAGTACGAGCCCGGAGTCGAACCTGCGCCGTGGCGTTTTCCGGCGCGCAACCGAATCATCGCCGGCCTCTGCGCAGCGACGATCGTCGTCGAGGCGCGCGAGCGCAGCGGCGCGCTAATCACCGCGGACTTCGCACTCGAGGAGGGGAGGGAGGTCTTCGCGGTTCCGGGCGAGATCACATCCGCCCTGTCGGCGGGAGCGAATGCACTCCTGCGGCTGGGCGCCACGCCGCTCACCGCTGCGGCGGACGTCCTCGAGTCGTTCGGAATCGAACCACCGCCGGACCGGGCGAGTGTCGACAATCCGATCCTCGACCTCTTGCCCGCCACAGCGGACGAGCTCGTGCGCAAGACCGGACTAGCCGTCGGCGAGGTGATCGCCGAACTCGCACAGCTCGACGTTGCTGGTCTGGCGGCGGAAGGAGATGGGATCTACCGGCGGCTCGCGTAGCATCGGCACCGTGGACACACCATTCTGGCTCGATGAGCCGACACGCCCGGTCGACTCGAGCTCCCAGGGCAAAGTCGATGTCGCGATCATCGGCGCCGGGATCACGGGCGTGTCGTGTGCGCTCGCACTCGCGCGCGGTGGCTTGCGTGTGCGCGTGCACGACTCGCGTGGAATCGCCGAGGGCGCCAGCGGACGCAACGGCGGTTTTGCGCTCCGCGGCGGCGCAGCGCGGTACGACGTAGCACGCGAGACGTACGGCTCCGAGGCGGCGAAAGAGCTGTGGCAGCGGACGGAAGCGGCGCTCGACCGGCTCGAGGCGGTTGCTGGAGATGCATTCCGCCGCACGGGCAGCCTTCGACTTGCGGCCGATGACGAGGAACGTGACGAGATCCGGTTGGAGTACGAAGCACTGCGCGACGATGGATTCGCCGCGGATTGGCGCGATGAGCTAACGCATCTGCGTCCCGAGTTCCGCGGCGCGATCTTCCATCCGCCGGACGGTTCCCTTCAGCCCGGACGGTTCGTCCGTCACGTGGCGGAGCTGGCCGCCGCAGAAGGCGTCGCGTTCCAAGAGCACCAACTGGTGGCGTCGCTCGACGAGCTGGACGCCGAGCAGATCGTGATCGCCACCGACGGATCGGGGCGCGGGCTTCTGCCGGAGCTCGACGACGCTCTCTGGCCGGCGCGCGGCCAGGTGCTCACGACTGAGCCGTTGAGCGAACGCCTCTTCGAGTGTCCGCATTACGCCCGACACGGCTTCGACTACTGGCAGCAGCTCACTGACGGGCGCATCGTGCTCGGCGGCTTCCGCGACTTCTCGATCCTGACGGAAATGACCGACGAGGAAACGACGACCGAGCCGATCCAGGGAGCGCTCGACGCGTTCCTTGTCGAGATCCTCGGGTACCTGCCGAAGGTCACGCACCGGTGGGCCGGGATCTTCGGCCTGACGCAGGATCTCCTGCCGCTCGTCGGACGGGTTCCAGGACACGATGGCGTCTGGATGGCCGCAGGCTACTCGGGACACGGCAACGTTTTGGGGTTCATGTGCGGCGAGCTCGTCGCCGGTGCGGTGCTCGGCCAGGAGGATTCGTTGCTGGAGTTGTTCACGCCGGCGCGTCTCCTTGTTTCTGGCTCGAACTGACCTACAATTCGCACATGGCGCACCCGGACAAGATGCCCACGCACTGCGTGTTCTTTCTGCCGGCCGGCCTGCCTGCCTGCATCGCGTCTCCGGGGCCGACCACACTGTGATCACCCGAAGCAGACTGCGGCGTCTCTTCGCGCGGATTACGAAGCGCGCGTTTTAGAGCTCGAACGTTCGCAAGTCCAGCGCATCCGCCTGTTCCATCGCCGCGAGTGCGATCGCCAGGTCCTGAATCGCGAGACCGGTCGAGTCGAAGACCGTCGCCTCGTCGTCGCTGCGCCGTCCCTCGGCGTCGCCGGCGAGGACATCGCCGAGCTCTGTGACGTCTTCACGCGCGAGCTTCCCGGCCTCGAGCGCGTGAACGAGCTCTCCGTTGTGGCTCGCCTGCTCCCAGAGGTCTCCGAAGAGTCGCGTGGTATTACGCGCGACGCAGCGCCTCGAACTCCGCCGTCGTCTCCTCGGCGGTCGGCGGGCGGAGCAATACCTCGGCGACTCGCTCCGCGCTCGGCTGCCCCGAGGCGAGTGCAGCCTCTGCCGCCGCCTGGACGTCGTACTCCGTCCGGAGCAGCTCGACGTCGGGGCCGAGCAACGCCCAGTACGCGCCAGGACTGCCCTCCCATGGCCGGCCCACGCTCCCGACGTTGACGAACCGCCGCCGCCCCGCGCGGCGGTCGAACTGGACGTGCGTGTGGCCGCCGATGACGACCGGCTCGTTCGTTCCCTCGAGAGCGGCCGCAAGATCGGCCTCGGGCATGATCCGTGTCAGGATCTCCTCGTCGTCGCGTGGCGTTGCGTGGCAGCAGCGGACGGCACCGAGATGTTCGACATCGATCGCGAAGGACGTCGGCCACACCGCCACCGAAGAGATGCGGTCGGGTCCGAGCCGGTCGCGCACCCACCGACTCTCCTCGATGTCTCCCTCGAGCACGAGTCGATCGGCATTTCCGCGGAGGATCCGAACGCGATCGCCGAGCGCGACGAGCCGGTCGAAGGTCTCCGCCGGAAACGTGCCCGCGATGACGTCGCCGAGGACAACAATCCGTTCGGCCGCCGCGCAGCGCGGGTCGGCGAGCACGGCATCGAGCGCCTGCACATTGCCGTGGATGTCGGCGATGGCGGCGGTCGGCATTCGAGGCGCTCAGCTTACGGCTACGGGTGAGCGTGAGGGAGGCCGGTCGCGGCTTCTGCACATTCCTGCACGGGGTCCCACTGAGGTACGTCATCATCTAGAGAGTCCGCGCGTTCAAAGCGCGGATCGTCGGGCGGGATGAGCTCGCGGGATGGATCGCTCACGCCATCAGCGTGGAGCGTTGGCTGCGTCCACGCAACGCTGCTAGAACTCGAGCGTCTGAAGATCGAGCTCATCTGCTCGCTCCATCGCGGCGAGTGCGATCGCCAGGTCCTGAATCGCG
Organism: Actinomycetota bacterium; assembly: GCA_030854665.1. Classification (GTDB taxonomy): domain Bacteria; phylum Actinomycetota; class Thermoleophilia; order Gaiellales; family Gaiellaceae; genus 3-1-20CM-4-69-9. The sequence continues at coordinate 13,908 of JALYST010000184.1, read as the reverse complement.
AGCCCGGTCGAGTCGAAGACCGTGATGTCGCGGTCCGACTGGCGACCCGACGCTGTACCGGCGAGGACGTCACCCAGCTGAACTACGTCCTCGCGGCCCAGCACCCCAGCCTTGACCGCGTGCATCAGATCGCCGTTGTGGCTAGCTTGTTCCCAGTCGTCCGCAAAGATGCGTCCGCGGTTGGGTGTTCCGTTTGGCACACCTTGCTCCCAGTCGTCGCAAAAGACGCGGACACGTGCCAACTCTTCGACGGCGATCTCTGCTTTGCCCGGCCCGTCGGCTCCCATCAGGCTCGCGTGCTGGCCGGGACGCAGTGACCCTTCTTCCAGCAGAATGTTCCGGCCGGGCGTGACCGTCACGAGGAGATCGGCCGCGAGCGCCTCGTCGCGGCCGGGCGCAACCTCGGCTCCGATCCGTTCGGCCACCGACTCGGTGCGCCCCCGGTCGATGTCCCACAGCTGCACGCGCCGGCCCCGCGCAACGAAGGTCCGCGCCGCGGCTTCGCCGTTCACGCCGGCCCCGATGACCGCTGCCGTTTCCGCATCCGCGCGTCCGAGTGTCTCCGCAGCGAGAACCGCCGCCGCGCCGGTGCGCAGCGAGGTCACCGCGCCCGCGTCGAGAACAGCCTTCGGCATCCCGTTCGTCGCATCGGAGAGCAGAACGAGCCCAGTGACGGTCGGCAGTCCCCGCGCGGGATTGCCCGGAAACGACGTCACCCACTTCAGCAGCGCGTGGCCCGACCCCAGGGCCGGCATCGCCCGAAAATCGCCTTCCGGATACGCAGGTACGTAGACCTTCGGCGGCATCGTCCACTCGCCGCGCGCATAGGCGACGAACGCGTCGCGCACCGCCTCGAGTGCACGTTCGGGTGAGACCGCCTCGTGTACTTGCGCACCGCTGAAGAACGGAATCATCTCGACCAGCCGCCCGTGTCGCCCTTGTATGTCCCGGCGAAGAGCACAAGCGGTGTCCGCGCGATGATCTTCAGATCGAGCCAGGGCGAGCGATGTTCGACGTACCAGACGTCGAGCTCGATTCGCTCTTCCCACGGCAACCGTGCACGGCCGTGGATCTGCGCCCAGCCGGTGATGCCGGGCCGTACCTCGAGACGTCGCCGTTGCCGAGGCGTGTAGCGCTCGACCTGGTAGGCGAGCGTGGGGCGGGGGCCGACGAGGCTCATGTCGCCGCGGACGACGTTCCACAGCTGCGGCAGCTCGTCGATCGAGAGCCGGCGCAGGAGGCGGCCGGCGCGCGTGATGCGTGGATCGCCGTCGTTGACGGCGAAGCCGGCTCCCTTCTGCTCCGCTCCGACCTGCATCGTCCTGAGCTTCACGAGCTCGAACTCCTCGCCGTTCAGGCCGACCCGCCGCTGCCGGTAGAACACGGGTCCGCCGTCGTCGAGCTTGATCGCGAGCGCCGCGGCGGCGAGGACGGGGCTCGCCAGCGCGAGTCCGAGCCCGGCAGCCGCCGTGTCGAGCGCGCGGTTCACCGTGTCCCCTCGGCCTTGGCCCAGACCGCGGGGACGCCGAAGCGCAGGTACCGGACGAGCGACACGACCGTCGCCCAGGTGACGAGCACGTAGTACCGCGCGATCCCGACTCCGACCGCGGCCGCCAGGAGCAGCAGAACCTGCGCTCCGAGCGCGAGCTGGTACACGAGCCCTTCACGCACGAGCGCGAGCGACGAGCCCAGCAGGATGAGATGCAGGAGGCCGCTCGCGTAGCGCAGATGGCGGTGCGACAGGATCTCGAGCAGGTACGTCGGCCCGAGCCCGCGCAGCATCTTCCCGCGCAGGACGATCAGCCAGCAGTGCTCGAACATGCGCACCTTGCGCCGGTACTCGTCCTCGATGTCGCGTGACGGCTTCTCCGATGCAAGCGCCTCCGGCTCGTAGACCGCACGCCGACCGTGCTGCACCATCAGGTACGGCAGCGCGAGGTCGTGACCGAAGCGTGGATCCACGTCGAGGTAGTCCGAGCGGCGCACCGTGTAGATCGGGCCGATCCCGCCCGTGATCGAGCCGAGCTCCGACTCGTTGCGGCGCAGCCAGCTCTCGAAGCGCCAGTACGTTCCCTCGCGATTCGTTCCCTCGGCTGTCTCGTAGACGCTCGAGCCGCACACGTAGCCAACGTCACCATCCGCGTAATTGCGGACGAGCTTGCGCAGCGCGTCCGGCTGCCACTGCGCGTTGGCGTCCGAGAACGCGAGGATCTCGCCCTGCGTCTCACGGACAGCCCGATTTTGGGCTGCGACCTTCCCTTCTCGCGGGCAGCGTAGGAGCCGGATGCGTGGCTCCCGCGCCGACACCGCCTCGACGAGCTCGTCCGTGCGGTCGTCCGAGGCGTCCGACGCGACCAGAATCCCGAGCTTTTCGGGCGGGTAGTCGAGCGCGAGCAGATTCTCGAGCCGACGCTCGATGACGTCTTCCTCGTCGTGCGCGGCGACGATCAAGCTCACGGACGGCACGAAGTCGCCCTTGCGCACCGGCCGGTATCGCACCCGCGCCAGCGCCGCAACGAAGAGCGGGTAGCCGAGCTGGGTCCAGGCGAGCGCCCCTGACGAGAACCAGAACAGAACCTTCACGATCACCACGAGAATCGTAGTTTCAGAGACCCTTGACGGCCGCGGCGACCTTCGCGATCGACTCCTTGGCGTCCCCGAACAGCATCGCGGTCTTCGGGTTCAGGAACAGCGGGTTCTCGATCCCGGCAAAGCCGGGATTCATGCTCCTTTTCAGCACGACGACCTGCTGCGCACTGTCGACGTTGAGGATGGGCATGCCGTAGATCGGGCTACCGGCGTTGTGGCGGGCATCGGGATTGACAACGTCATTCGCGCCGATGACGAGCGCCACGTCGGTGCGCGAGAACTCCGCGTTCGCTTCGTCCATCTCCTTCAGCTGCGGATAGGGCACGTTCGCCTCTGCGAGCAGGACGTTCATGTGGCCGGGCATGCGACCTGCGACGGGGTGGATCGCGTACGACACGTCGACGCCGCGCGCCTCCAGCAGATCGGCGAGAGCACGCACGTCGTGTTGCGCCTGCGCGACAGCCATCCCGTAACCGGGGACGAAGACAACCTTGTTGGCATAGCCGAGCATCACGGCGACGTCATCCGCGGTCGTCGAGCGCACCTGGCCGTCGGTATCTCCCCCGGCACCGACGCCTGCAGCGGACGGAGCGATCTGGCCGAAGGCACCGAAGAGCACGTTCGCGACAGACCGGTTCATCGCCCGGCCCATCATGATCGTGAGGAAGGTTCCCGAAGCGCCGACGAGCATGCCGCTCACGATCAGGACGTTGTTCTCGAGCTCGAATCCGGTTGCCGCCGCTGCGAGGCCGGTGAACGCGTTCAGCAGCGAGATCACGACGGGCATGTCTGCGCCGCCGATCGGCAGGACGAAGAGGATCCCGAAGAGCGACGCGCCGGCGAGCAGCGCCCACATCAGCCATTGCTGCTCGGTGCCCGCAGCAATCGCAATTCCCCCCGCTAGCAGGGCAGCGAAGAGGAGGCCGTTCACGACCTGCTGCAATGGGTAGGTGATGGGACGTCCGCGGATCAGTTCCTGCAGCTTCGCGAACGCGATCATCGAGCCCGAGAAGGAGATGCTCCCAATGATCGCGGAGAAGACGATCGACGCGCTGATGTCCACCTTGAGAGTTCCCGGATCGGGTGCGTGCAGATGAAACTCGGCCAGCGAGATGAGGGCAGCCGCGCCGCCGCCGACGCCGTTGAACAGTGCGACCATCTGCGGCATGGCCGTCATGCGCACCTTCCGGGCGGCGACGGCGCCGAACGCGCCACCGACGATCATGCCGACGATGATCTCCCAGTAGCTGTTGACACCCTTGTGCAGGAACGTGACGACGATCGCGACAAGCATCCCGGCCGCACCGATCTGGTTCCCCCTGCGTGCTGTGGCCGGGTTCGACAAGAACCGCAACGCCAGAATGAACGTCACGATCGTGACCAGATAGAGGAGATTCGTAACTTCGCGGCTCAAGATTCGGGTTTCTTCTCCCGCTTCTTGAACATTTCGAGCATGCGGTCGGTGACGACGAAGCCGCCCACCACGTTCGCGGATGCCAGCACGACGGCGATCAGCCCGATGACGCTGGTGAGCGTGTCCTTGTGATCGAGCCCCGCGACGAGCATGGCGCCGACGATGACGATCCCGTGGATCGCATTCGTCCCGGACATGAGGGGCGTGTGCAGCATCGTGGGCACCTTGGAGATGACCTCGAAGCCGAGGAAGATCGCGAGCACGAGGATCGTGATCTCGAAGGTGAGGAGGAGGCCGTGGCTCATGCGGCCGCCGCTTTCTCGCGAGTCACGCACGCCCCTGCAGTGATCTCGTCGTCCCAGTCGAGCGAGAGCTCGCCTTCCGGCGCGAGATGCTGCAATAGCGCGCTGACGTTTCGCGCGTACAGCTGGCTCGCGTGAAAAGGCATCGTCGACGCAAGGTTCGTCAGGCCGATGAGCGTCACACCATCCCGCTCGACGATCTCGCCCGGCTCTGTCGATTCTGCGTTCCCACCCGCTTCGGCGGCGAGATCGACGATGACAGAGCCCGGTCGCATCCGGGCAATCGCCGTCGCCGGAATGAGCTTCGGCGCGGGCCGACCGGGAATGAGCGCCGTCGTAATCACGACGTCGTAGTCCGGGATGCGCTTGGCAAGCTCTTCCTGCTGTTTGCGCTGCTCGTCCTCGCTCAGCTCGCGCGCATATCCGCCCGCAGTCTCCTCACCGCGTACGCCGAGCTCGAGGAACGTCGCGCCCAGACTCTCGACCTGCTCCTTCACGGCCGGCCGCACGTCGAAGCCGGCGACGACCGCGCCGAGCCGCCGTGCAGTCGCGATTGCCTGGAGTCCCGCCACTCCGGCTCCCAGCACGAGCACCTTCGCCGGAGCGACAGTGCCGGCCGCGGTCATCAGCATCGGAAAGAAGCGCGGCAGGCGTTCTGCAGCAAGCAGCACGGCCTTGTAGCCGGACACGGTCGCCTGTGAAGACAGTGCGTCCATCGACTGCGCACGCGTGGTGCGCGGTACCGACTCCATCGCGAACGCCTGCACGCCACGCTGCGCCAAGAGGTCGATTCCGGCTGGATCTGTAAGCGGCTCGAGGAACCCGATCAGCACCTGTCCACTGCGCAACCGCTGGACTTCCTGATTCGTCGGCTTTCGCACCTTGACGATCGCGTCCGCGTCCCACCCCTCATCCGCAAGCACTGCACCCGCCTCACGGTAGGCCTCGTCGGGAAACGGCGCAGCTACCCCGGCGCCGCGTTCGACGATGACCTCGAAACCGCTTGCCACCAGTTTCGAGACGGCTTCAGGGACGAGCGCCACTCGACGCTCGCCCGGCTCGACCTCCCGCGGAACGCCGATTCGCACGGCGCGAGTTTATGCGGCTCTACCGGCGGCACGTCGCGGTGCCCCGCCCGCGATCACGCGGCGCGAGGGGCTCGTCCTCAGTCGCACTCGGGCTTTCCCAGCCCGAGCAGTCCCTGCGTCCTTCCCTCGCTTGGTGCTCGCGACCGGGGCATTCGCGCGTCCCACCGGCAGAACCCCGTTACCCTGCCGGTCCGTGACCCAATTCATCGTGGACTACGGGCTCTGGTTCCTGTTCGGGATCGTCTGCCTCGAGTCCGCAGGCCTCTGGCTTCCGGGAGAGACCGCCCTGATCGCGGCAGGCGTCTACGCGTCCAAGGGCCACCTCTCGATCACCGCTGTGATCGTCATCGCAGCCATAGCGGCGATCATCGGGGACAACATCGGCTACTGGCTTGGACGCGAGGTCGGCCGCCGGCTGATCTATCGCTACGCCTGGATCAAACGGATCGCGGACCGGGTGATGCCACCGGCCGAGCGGTTTTTCGAGCGGCACGGCGGCAAAGCCGTGTTCTTCGCACGCTTCTTCGGCGGCATTCGCGTAACAGGGGCGTGGATGGCCGGGATCACGCGCATGTCGTGGTGGAGGTTCCTCTTCTGGAACGCGCTCGGGGGTATCGTCTGGGCAGCCGCTGTCGGGCTCATCTCGTTCTACGCCGGCAAGGCCGTCGCCGATGCGATCACGCGCTACGGCGTGTATGGAGGCATAGCCATCGGCGTCGCAATCGTGCTTGTGATCACGGCGCTGCACGTCGTGCGGCGCCGAGCGGAGCAGACGTGAAGCCTGCCGCCTGCTTGATGGTGCTGTGCGCAGTGCTCGCAGGCTGGGCGACCGCCGCTGCGCCGGTGCCCGCATTCGACCATGTCGTCGTGATCGTCTTCGAGAACAAGGAATCGCCGAGCGTGCTCGGCAACCGCACCGCTCCGACCTTCAACGCATACGCACGCCGCTACGCGAGACTCACGCGCTACTACGGCGTCACGCATCCGAGCCTGCCGAACTACCTCGCGCTCGTCTCCGGCTCGACGCACGGAATCACGACCAATTGCACGGACTGCACCGTCGCCGCGACAAGCCTGGCGGACACGATCGAGGCATCCGGCCGGACCTGGAAGACCTACGCGGAGGGACTGCCGTCAGCCGGGTTCCTCGGCCCCTTCAAGGGCCGCTATGCAAAAAAGCACAACCCGTTCGCGTACTTTCGCGGCATCGCCGATAGTCCGGCCGGCCGCGCGCGGCTCGTGCCGCTTTCCCAACTAGGCCCAGACGTGCGCTCAGGAGCGCTCCCGAGCTTCTCGCTTGTGGTTCCCGACCTCTGTCACTCGATGCACGACTGCTCGGTATCCATCGGCGACCGGTGGCTGCGCGGCCAGCTCGGGCAATTCGTGAAGCTGCCCAACACAGTCGTCTTCGTCGTGTTCGACGAAGGTAGTAGCAGGGTTCGCGGCGGCGGTCACACGGCGGCTCTCGCAATTGGGAAGGCTGTCCGCCTCGGCTCCCGTTTCACAGGCGTGACGAGCCACTACGGGATCTTGCGGACGATCGAGCAGGGGTGGGGCCTACCGCTGCTCGGGCACTCCGCTCGCGCCGCTCCGATCACCGGTATCTGGCGCTAGTTGTGCCCCCTCCGCTGAAGGGAAACGGCGGACGGCCTGGAATGACGTCGGGTCGATGCTGGCCGACCTCGCCTCCGCCCTCGCTGCACGCGACCCATCGACAGCAGCCCACTGCGCCCGAGTGACCTTCATGTCAAGGCGGCTGGCGGACTGGATCGGCTGGGACGAACGGAAGCTTCGAACGCTCGAGGTCGGGGCGCCACTGCACGACATCGGCAAGGTGACGATCTCCGAGGCGCTGCTGCGCAAGCGCGGCCCCTTGCTGCCTCACGAGCTCGCCGAGATCCGGACGCATCCCGCTGCCGGCGCAAAGCTGATCAGCCCGGTCGGCCCGGCGCGTGACGCGCTCCCGTACGTCCTGTACCACCATGAGCGCTGGGACGGCGGCGGCTATCCCACCGGCCGGCGCGGCACCCAGATTCCCGAGGGCGCGCGACTGCTCGCCGTTGCGGATGCATTCGATGCCATGACCTCGACGCGCCCTTACCGGCGCGCCTTGCCGATGTCGCGGGCACTCGGCGAGATCGAGCGGTGTGCAGGCTCCCAGTTCGATCCTGCGTTCGCCCACGCATTTCTCGACGCGTGGAGCGCCGGCGCGCTCGCAGACGCTGCAGCGATGTAGGGCCCCTAGAGGGTCTCCCAGACCTCGAGCTTCGACTTCACGCGGCGGATGACCTCGTCGGTGTACTCGGTCGTACCGGCGTGTCCGCCGAGGTCGGCCGTGCGCACGCCTTGAGACACCGCCTCGAGAGCTGCTTCCCGGATGGCGCGCCCGACCTGCTGTGCCCGCTCGTCTCCGTAGGCGAGCAGCGCCGCGCCGGCGAGGATCATCGCCATCGGGTTCGCGACGTCCTTGCCTCGAAGCGAGGGCGCAGTTCCGTGCGCTGCTTCCGCCATCAGCGCTTTCGGTTGGTAGTCGTCTTCGAAGGCGACGAGCAGCGACTCCGAGCCGGCGATCGAGCCAAAGAGCGGCAGCACCAGATCGGACAGGATGTCGCCGTCACGGTTGAGAGCGGGAATCACCAGCTGCTCGCCGGCCGAGGCGATCAGCAGCGCGAACGTTGCATCGATGAGTTGCGGCTCATACGGAACGTCGGAATGACGCTCGGCCGCCGCGTCCATCTCCTCCTTCAGCATCCCCTCGTAGGTTGGGCTCACCGTGTACTTGGGGCCGCCGAACACCTTCGCTTCCACCTGCTCGGCCAGACGGAACGAGAACTCCGCGACGGCACGACAGATGCGCCGCTCGATGCGCTCGGTGCGGAACGCAACCTCGTCGTCACCTTCACCCTCGCGCCATTCCTTTGCTCCGTAGGCGTCTCCGACCGCCATGCGAACGATCGAGATCGGCGCGTGGACGCCGCCGAACGGAACCACGCCCGGGATGCGGCGACCTGTCCGCACGATCACCTTCCCGCCGATCTCCTCCCGGAGGATCCGGTTCGGCGACCCGACGTCGTCGCGGCCCTCGGGCGTGATCGTCGCAGCCTTGAGGCCGAGGCCGTGCTCCCGAATCGCCCGGGCCGCCTCGTGGACGACCTGATTGTCGGTCTCTCTTCGCGAGCCGAGCGAGAGGTTGAAGCGGCGGAACTCGAGGTCGAGCCCGGTCACCTCTGGCGAGAGAACGCGTAGGGCCTCCTCCAGCAGTTCCTGCCCCGTTTCGTCCCCTTCGAGCACGACGATCGTTTTGGCGTCCACGGGTTCGGACACTAGCGAGGAGCATGCCGAGGAAGGGGGGATGGAGACGTGAGGGCTCACGCGGACGCTTCCGCTACGTCGACGCGCGGGGAGACCGCATTACGGACGAGGAGAAGCTCGAGCGGATCAATTCGCTCGTCATTCCTCCGGCCTGGAAGGACGTGTGGATCGCGTCGAACCCCTCAGCGAAGCTGCAAGCGACGGGGGTCGACGCGGCCGGGAGGAAGCAGTACCTGTACCACCCGAACTTCCGTGCGCAACAGGAGCAGGCGAAGTTCGATGGTTTGATCCGCTTTGCCGATCGGCTGCCCGACCTGCGCGCCGCGATGTCGGAGCACATAGACAACGACGCCCTCGACCGTGAGCGGGTCTCAGCGATTGCGACGCGCTTGATCAACCAGGGTTGGTTCCGCGTGGGAACGGAGCGCTACGCGAGGGAGTCGAAGACATTCGGGATCACGACGCTCCGCAAGAACCATGTGACCGTGCGCGGGCACCGGATCGCCTTCGACTTCCGTGGTAAGCACAAATCGGTCATTCGTACGACAGTCGTGGACGCCGAGTTGGCGGACGCGATCAAGGAGCTGCTCGCATTGCCGCGGAGCGGCCGTCTCTTCCGTTACGAGTGGGACGGCGCGCTGTTCGCTCTGACAGGTGCGAAGCTGAACGATTACGTGCGGGCTCACCTCGGTGAGGAATTCACCGCGAAGAACTTTCGGACGTGGGGCGGCACACTTATCGCTGCGATCGCGCTGGCCGAGCGCGGTCCTTCCGAGACCGAGACGGAGGCAAAGCGTGCGGTTGCTGCAGCAATGCGCCGGGTGGGAGAGCAGCTCGGAAACACGCCGGCCGTTGCGCGCAGCTCGTACGTGAGCCCGGCCGTGATCGATCAGTATCTCGACGGCACAACTCTCGACGATTTTCGTCCCCGCCATTTGCGCGTGGTAGGCGCGCGCGACTTGGGCCTCGACAGGGAAGAACAGGCCTTGTTGAGCCTGCTGCGTTCCTGGCGAATTAAGCGGTCACGGGCGGCCGCCTAATTCCTCGAACCTTTGCGCTAGGCTCAGGCACGGTCAAAACGCTTTAGAGGGAGGAAATCGGTGGCACGTGTTACGAGGTTGGTCTGCGACGACTGTGGCAAGGAAGTCGAGGAGGCCAAAGGCGCTGTAATGCGGATCAATTTCACGGACGCGCGGCGCGGTTCGAGGCAGGCTGATCTCTGCGACACCTGCGCCGGCAAGATGCCCGGCCAACCGGTTGCGCGACGCGGTAGGCGTCCGAAGTCCACGACCGCTGCCTGAGGCTCTCGGTGCCTGCCGTGTGGCTGACGGTGCATCGCGTGCGGCTTCTCTTGGACGGCCGCGCGGGCGGAGCCCACACGGCCTCTATGCGCCGCCGCCGAGTCGGCGCCTTGGACGCCGCCGCCTAAGACCTTTCCCGCTCGTAGCGTGGAGCGCGTGGGGCGTCGTCTGAATGCCCCACTAGAGTAGGTCAGTTGGGTCTGAACCTCATCACCGGCCCGGCTAACGCCGGGAAGGTGGCGCTCCTGCTCCGCCGGTATCTCGAGGCGCTTCCTCTGGAGCCCTACCTGATCGTGCCGAACCGGTCGGACGTCGAAGAGCGAGAGCGTGAGCTGCTGGCCCTCCAGCCGGCCCTACTGGGCGGCTCGATCGGCACCTTCGACGACCTCTTCAAGCGGCTCGCCCGCGGCGGCAGCGACTCGCGCCCGGTAGCGAGCGAGGCGCAACGGGCTCTCATCGTCCGCCGGGCGCTTGCGGGTCAGTCGCTCAACGGTCTCGGCCGCTCAGCTCGCTTCGGCGGCTTCGCTGACGCTCTGCTCGCGACGGTGGGTGAGCTCGAGTCCGGCTTGCTCGACCCGAACGACCTCGATGGAGAGCTCGCGGCGTTGTATGCCGCATATCGCGGAGAGCTCGACCGGCTCGGCATGTGGGATCGCGATCTCCTTCGCCGGCGTGCGGCGGAACGAGTCGCCGGAGAGCTCGACGCCTGGGGCGGCGAACCGGTCTTCGCGTACGGTTTCGAGGATTTGACCGGCGCAGAGTGGGCGCTGCTGCAGGCACTCGCCGGGCGCAGTGAGGTGACCGTGTCGATGCCATACGAGCCCGGCCGGGCTGCGTTCGCATCGCTCCGCCGGACGATGGATGACTTGACCGGTCTCGCCGACGGTCGCATCGAGGAGCTGCCGCCGGCGTTCGCCGAGTTCGCGGAGCCGGCAATCGCACATCTCGAGCGCACGCTCTTCGCCGAGTCCACAGTGGATGCGCCCGAGATCGAAGGCGCAATCCGCTTCTTTGAGAGCGCGGGCAAGCGCGGTGCCCTCGAGCTCGTCGGCGAGGAGCTCCTGTCGCTACTCAGGTCCGGCGTAGCCGCGGAGCAGATCGGCATCGTCTGCCCGTCGCTCGAGCGTTGGCAGGCGCCGCTCGAGACTGCGCTGGGCACGCTCGGCGTTCCGTACGCGCTCGAGGGCTACGCGCGGTTCGACAAGACGCCGTACGGCCAGGCGCTTCTGAGCCTCCTTCGGTTTGCGTGGCTCGGCGGCGGCCGTGGCGATCTCTACACATTCCTGCGCTCGCCCTACTCGAGCCTCACGCGGCAGAACGTCGACTTCCTGGAGGGACGACTACGCGGGCGCAAGGTCGATTCGCCGGAGCGAGTGGAAGAGGAGACGATCAGGTTGCGCGACGGACAGCCTTTGACGGTACTCGAGGCCCTGCGTTCTGCGCCGTCCCCGCTCGAGGCCGTTGCCGGGCTCGCCGCCTTCATGCTCCGCGCGGCCTACGGGCTCGAATCGCCGCCGGTCGGCGGCCTCTCGCGTCAGGACATTCGTGCGCACGAGGCCGTGATGAGGCTGGTCGAAGAGCTGCGAGGCTGGAGCGAGCTCGAAGGTTCCCTCTCGACCGAAGAAGTCTTCGCCGCCGTGGAGCGGGCGGAGGTCCGCCGCGCCTCGACCGGCGAAGCGGGGAGGATCGCCGTGCTCGACCTCTTGCGTGCCCGCACGCGGCGCTTCGAAGTGGTGTTCCTACTCGGCCTGGAGGAGGGGAGCCTGCCGCGTCGCGGCCACGAGTCGCCGTTCTTGGGCGACGACGCGCGACGCGACCTCGACGAGCGCTCACGTGCACGGTTGACGCGGCCGGATCAGGTCGCCCGTGACCGATACCTCTTCTATACGGCGTGCACGCGTGCGAGCAGGCGCCTGTACCTGGTCCGCGAGGCCGCCACCGACGAAGGCAGCCCGCGGGAGCCGAGCCCGTTCTGGGACGAAGTGCAGGCTGTCTTCGCGAAAGACGACGTGGCGCGCTGGACGCGGCGGCGTCCGCTGTCCGCACTCACTTGGCCGGTGGAGGAAGCTCCGACGGAACGCGAACGTCTGCGCGCGGTCGCCATTCGTGCTGCCGATGACAGCATCGGGGCCGACGCGATCGCAACGGCGAACGGGTGGGACCGGCGCCTCGCCCGGGCGCTGCGTGCGTTCGACCGGCCGACACGCCTGACTCACCCGCTGGTGCTTGCCGAATTGGCGGCGAAGGCGACCTTTGGGGTCACGGAGCTGGAGCGGTTCGCGGACTGTTCCTCGATCTGGTTCCTCGAGCGCCTGATCGATCCGAAGAGCATCGACGCACGCGTCGATGCACGCATGCGCGGATCGGTCGCGCACCAGGTGCTCTACAAGTTCTATTCCGGCCTGCCCAAGGAGCTCGGGGCGGACCGTGTCGAGCCGGATCGGGTCGAGGCCGCGCTCGCCTTCCTGTCGAAGTGCCTCGACGATGCGGTGCAGGGAGTTCGTGTGGAGTTGACCGATCTCGAGAGGCGTGAGCTTCGGCACGGTCTCTGGAGGGACCTCGAGGCGTTCGTCCGCGAGGAGGCTGCGGCAGACATGCCGCTCGTTCCGCGACGCTTCGAGGTGCTCTTTGGATCGGAACGTTCCGCGCCGGAGCTCCAGCGCGGCCTCGAGCTCGCAGAAGGCATCACCCTCTCGGGGAAGATCGACCGCATCGACGTCGACCCGTTCAGCGCCCGCGGGATCGTCCAGGACTACAAGGCGGGGAAGTACGCGCACTCCGCGCAGCAGATCGAGTCGGAGAAGCGCCTTCAGATTCCGCTGTACATGCTCGTACTGCGTGACCTCGTCGGCGTCGAGCCGTTGGGCGGTCTCTACCGACCGCTATCCGGCGAGCGCAAGGCGCGGGGGCTGCTGCGAGCTGAGGCACGCGAGGACGGCATCCCCGGCTTTGCGAAGAACGACTATCTCCCTGAGGAAGAGTTTTGGAGCAAGGTCGAAGGGGCGCGCGAGCTAGCCGTCGGGATCGTCGAACGCATTCGCACGGGCGACGTGCAGCACGATCCGAAGGGCGGGGACTGTCCGACGTGGTGCGAGCTCTGGTCGATGTGCCGGATCCGACGACCATGAACCTCAACCCGGAACAGCAGGCTGCCGTAGACGCGCGCGGGCTCGTGTTCGTCTCCGCGGGCGCGGGCACAGGGAAGACCAAGGTGCTCGTCGAGCGCTTCGCCCGGGCCGTGTGCGACGAGGGAATCGACGTGGAATCGATCCTCGTGATCACGTACACGGAGAAGGCGGCCGGCGAGCTGCGCAGCAGGATTCGCGCGGGCCTGATCGACCGCGGACGTCCCGATCTGGCGCGCGAGCTCGACGGAGCGTGGATCTCGACCATTCACGGCTTCTGTCACCGCCTGCTCCGCTCCCACCCCTTCGCGGCCGGCGTCGACCCGCGTTTTCGTGTGCTCGACGAGAGCCAAGGACGGGTACTACGCGGAGAGGCGTTCAGCGCGGCCCTGACTACCTTCTGCGCCAGCGACGACCCGACTCGGCTCCGGCTGCTTGCAGTGTACGGGGCGGACGGACTGCGGCGGATGCTCACCGGCGTCTACGAGACACTGAGGTCGGCAGGGCGCGAGCTCGTCCTGGAGCTGGGCGAGCACGCGAGCCTCGTCGAGCGCGTCAACGAGTTTCGCGAAGCAGCACGTTGCCTCACGGAAGACGAGGGATCCGGAGACGCACAACGCGAGACGGCAAGACAGGCGCTCGGCTACGTTGAGCCTGACGCGCACGCCGACCGTCTCTTCGACCTCGGCGACCTGAAGTTGCGCGGTGAGCGGGCCGCAACCTACGAGGAGGCGCGCAAACTCCTGGAGCAAACGGCACTCGACGAGCTCGCCGCTG
>JALYST010000150.1 GCA_030854665.1 Actinomycetota bacterium | reverse complement strand
TATCTCGCCTGGATCACGCAGAAGACGCCGTAGGCGAACAGCCCGGCGGCCACGATGCTGAGCAACACCGTGCCGTACGGCGCGTTGGCGAGCTTTCGGAGGGCGCCGTCCAGGCCGCGCGCTTTCTTCGCGTCGTAGTCGGCGGCCGCCTTGAAGAAGAACCAGGAGATCAGACCGAAGACGACGGCGCGTGACATCAAGCCGACGAAGGCGATCCGCGTCGTCCACTCCAACTCCCTCGCACTCATCTGTCCCTTCTTCAGGGAGTCCTTGTACTTTCCGGAGACCGCGCGGTAGAAGTTCCAGAGCGCCGCGCCGGCGACCGCGAGCGCTATCGCTCCGACAATCCACCGGCCGCCGGGCAAGCCGAAGATGTCCTTCGTCGCCTCTTGTTCCTTGTGAGCGCCGCCGCCCTGCTTGCCGAGCAGGATCGAAAAGGCACCCCAGCAGAGGGCGCCGTAGATCGCTGCCTTGCCGAGTGAGGAAAAGCGCTTCCCCCACTTCTCCTTCCCGCCCTGCTCTTCGACGTCGTGGCCGAGGAAGACTTGCACCAGGCGCCAGAGTGCGTACGCGCCGAAGCCGAAGGCGAGGACGAACACGATGACACGCCCGATCCCATTGTGCGCGATGGTCCGCAGCGCTCCTTCGCGGTCCGTCGCTTTGCCACCGTTGCCGAGCGCGAGCTCGATCGCCAGTACGGCGACGAGTCCGAACGAGACCCCCTGAGCGACGAACCCGAAGCGCGCGAGCTTCTCCATGCGCATGTTTCTAACGCGCTCGTGTGATCATCAAACCATTCGACGGCTCAATTTGTGTTTCCAAGAACTGCCCTGGCCGGCCCAGAACGAAGCTGTGCACTGCGCCGGGTAAATCTTGATACCCACGCCGCGCCGAGCAGTTGCTCGAGACGTTTCCATTCAGGGTTTCACTCACCTTTTCCTACCGATAGATTCCACGGACATGCGACTGGGAGTTAAGGCCGCGCTCGTTGAGAGCAGCTTGGTTCCCGGCGATGTCGACGTCGTCGACGGGCGCATCGCCGGCGTCGGCTTGAGCTCGGCGAACGGAACCGGAATCGCCGCCCCGGGCCTCGTCGACCTGCAGGTCAACGGGTTCGCGGGCGTCGACTTTTTCTCGGCCGACGCGGAGGGTTACCGAAAGGCGGGCAAGGCGTTGCTCGCGTGCGGCGTGACCGCCTATCAGCCGACCTTCATCACCTCGCCCGAGGATCAGTTGACGGCGGCGCTGCACGAGGTTCCACAGAACGGTGACGCTCCGCACATCATCGGGGCGCATCTCGAGGGGCCGTTTATCGCGCCGGAACGGCTCGGGACGCATCCGGCGGAGTCGAGGCGCGAGCCGGACTGTGGTCTGCTCGAGCGGCTGCTTGCTGCTGGACCGGTCAGCCACGTCACGCTTGCGCCCGAGCTGCAGGGTGCGTACGAGCTCATGGAGCTTCTGAGACAGCGGGGCGTAACGGTCTCTTGCGGCCATTCGAACGCGACTGCGGCGGAAGCGCGCGAGGCGTTCGCACGCGGAGCGAAGACGGTGACGCACATCTTCAATGCGATGCGGCCGCTCGCCGCTCGTGAGCCGGGGCTTGCCGGCGCGGCGCTCGTGACGGGCGACGTCGTCATCCAGGTCATCCTCGACGGTGTCCATCTCGCGGACGACACGGCTCGACTGGTTTGGCAGGCCGCGGGTGGACGGGTCGCGCTCGTCACAGATGCGATCGCTGCGGCCGGCGCTGGCGACGGCAGCTACACACTTGCCGGGATCGACTTCGAGGTCGAGAACGGCGTCGCGCGCCGAGCGGACAGCGTTCTCGCCGGCAGCACGGTGCCGATGATCGAGGCGGTGCGGAATCTCGTTGCACTCGGCGCGCCGGTGGGCGCAGCTCTGGCAGCGGCAAGCGAGGTGCCCGCGCGGATTGCCGGCCGGCCGGAGCTTGGAAGTCTCGAGCCCGGGTCGGCCGCGGACGTCGTCGTGCTGGACGACAGGCTCGAGATCGTGCGCGTTCTCGCCGGCGGCGAGGACGCCACCGGCTGAGCTCTGTACATCGGAGGAGCCGGACCGCTAGACGGGAACGCTCCAACGGAATAGATTCAGCCGTCCCCGCTTGGGACGATCCCATCAATCCGAAAGGCGTTGCACATGAATTGGGCTGGACTGAGTACCGGTACCAAAGTTCTACTCGTCGGCGGCATCATTCTTCTCGTCGACACCTTCCTCGCCTGGCAGCAGGTGTCAGCAGGCCCATTCACCGCCAGCGTGAGCGGGTGGCACGGAATCGGCGTACTGATGGGTCTGCTCGCCATCGCGCTGGTCGCCTGGGAAGTGCTCCACGTCGCGGGTGTCACGAAGCAGATCGAATTGCCCGTGTCGGCCGTGCTCATCTCGGTCGCACTCGCCGTCGCGACGGCGCTCTTCACCATCATCAAGTTCCTCGTGGCGAACGAAGCGCGCCACTGGCCCGCGTGGATCGGCCTCATTCTGGCGCTCGTGATTGCGGCCGGAGGCTGGCTGAGGTACAAGGAGTCGCCCGACGCAGCCCCTGCTCAGGTGACGCCGCCGCCAACCCCATCCGCCTAAACGCAACGAAGTCCGCGCGAATCATTCACGCCCCTCGCGCTAGCGAGGGGCGGACTCGCGCCGGCTGGAGCCCGACGCCGCCGGTTACGCCGAGGAGCGTTGGCACGGATGGGGAAGCTCCGAACATCTCGTCGGAGTGCGGGTCGCAAACGAAGCGGTAGGTCTTGCCCTTTACGAGCCGAACCTTCCATGTCTGCGTTCCCATGAGCCGACGCCGGTCACCTTCAACCCGTCCGTTTCAGGCGGCGGTTTGGCCGGTCCTCGTCATCTCGCCAAAGCCCTCGCGAGATGCCCCCAGCAAGCGACGGTGTCTTCGGTTCTCTCGTGCGCTCGCCGAAAGCCTCCGACAAAGATGGCGATGTCCGCAAGGTCCCACCACCAGCGGTACAGCTGCAACGCTTCGTGGTTCAAGGAGGCGGCGCCGGAAAGATCGCGGTACTCGTCCCAACCTGTCAGGTCTTGGTCGAGCACCATCCACAGGTCGCGCTCTCGGGGGGCGATGAGGGTGGTGTCCCAATCGATGAGGCGTACTGCGCCCTTACTCTCTCGGATGACGTTCGCGCGGTGTGGTTCTCCGTGTGTGATGACCCATGAGTCCGAACTCTCGCGGACGCCGGCGGCTAGCTCCTCGTACTCCTGCAGGCGCCGTTCGAGCTCATCGCCGCTGGACTGGAGGAGTTTCCGAGCCGGCTCCGCAAACGGCCCGAAGTCCCAGCTTCGATCGAGGTCGCCGAGGGCTTCCAGCAGCACAGCCCTGGATGGGACCGCGAAGTCTTCTCTTCCAGGAAGATCGCTGGGGACGTAGTCGGTCGCAGTGTGAAGGCGGCCCAACAGGGCTCCCATCATGCGGCGATCATCAGGCCCCTCGTATGCCCCGTACTCGCTCGATTCTCCGTCGATGAACGGCGAAACCGTCACGGCGTAGCGATCGCTGAGGCGACGGATGATCGCCCCTTCGCGATCGACGAGAGGAGCAAGAACGAACTCGAGTGACGCGCGATCGCTGAGCACGTTTGCCGTGCGAAATGCACGGTCGAGGGCGGCAAAGGCGAAGTCGGTGCCCGGCGTGGTGCGGAAATCCGCCGCCAGGTCGTCGACGGTGACGAAACTCCGCGTGTCGCCAGAGTCGACGGCGCTCCAGTGGTGACTTCCGAAGCCAACCGCTAAGTAGTCGAGTTGCGGATCTCGGAGACCCCAGTGGCGTTCCAGGACTTGCTCGAGTTCGGATCGGTCGAGATCTCGTGGCTCGGTTAACACGCCTCTACCCTAGAAACGTGCGAGCGCGAGCGCTTCCTAGGGAGCTCGGTGAACAGCCTTGGCGACGCGCCGGACGCCGACGATGCGCGCCCCGTAAGACGAACGTGCCAACCTGACGACCTGGACTCGAGTGCCGGAGTGCGGGGCGTGCACCATGCGTCCGCGGCCGATGTAGATGCCGACGTGGCCGAGCCCGGAAAAGAAGATCAGGTCGCCGGCCTTCATTCTGGATCGTGCTACGCGCCGGCCCTGGTCGTAGAGCGCGTACGAGCTGTGTGGGAGCTCGATGCCTAGCCGCCCGTACGACCAGTAGACGAGCCCGGAGCAGTCGAACCCGGCGGCGGGGGACGCGCCTCCCCAACGATACGGCACGCCAACCTCTCTGAGGGCGATCGCCGCGGCGCGCTCGCCGACGGTCGGCATCGGTACCGCTGGGATCGGTGTGTGGCGGGCGGCTGCCTGTGGCGGTCCTGCACAAACACAGGCGAAGACGATCGCGGAAAGCGCGAACGTCAGCAGGGGGCTGCGGAGGGGATTCGGCAAGGGCCAAGAGAGAACGACGGGCCGCAAAAACACGAGTTGCGCAGCCCTAGGCTGTTCTTAAGTGCCGGATCGTAGTCGGGAAACGAGCGCTGTCTACCCCCTTTCCTCTCGTGGCATCTGCCGCAAAGCCAGAACAGGCTGTACGAACATATGTTCGTGTTGGGCGCTGCGACGATCCTTCACGCCGACCTGGACGCGTTCTACGCGTCGGTCGAGCAACGGGATGATCCGCGCCTGCGCGGCCGGCCGGTCATCGTCGGCGGGGGAGTCGTGCTGGCCGCGAGCTACGAGGCCAGGGCCTTCGGCGTGCGCACCGCGATGGGCGGGAGGCAGGCTCGGCGGCTGTGTCCGAGCGCGGTCGTGGTCCCGCCGCGGATGTCGGCCTATTCCGAGGCGAGCAAGGCGGCCTTTCGCGTCTTTGAGGACAGCTCGCCGCTCGTCGAGGGGATATCGATCGACGAGGCGTTCCTCGACGTTCGTGGGCTCGAGCGGATCTCGGGGACGCCCACCGAGATCGCTGCGCGGCTGCGACGGGAGGTGCGCGACCGCATCGGCCTGCCGATCACGGTGGGCGTCGCCCGGACGAAGTTCCTCGCGAAGGTGGCGAGCGGCGTCGCGAAACCCGACGGCCTGCTCGTCGTGCCTCCCGACGGCGAGCTGAGCTTTCTCCATCCGCTGCCGGTCGAACGTCTGTGGGGCGTCGGGCCGGCGACCGCCAGAAAGCTCCACGAGCGGAGGATCTCGACCGTCGGCGAGGTGGCCCGGCTATCCGAGCCCGTGCTCATGACGATCCTCGGCCGGGCGGCGGGCCGCCATCTTTATGTGCTCGCTCACAACCGTGATCCGCGGCCGGTGGTTGTCGGTCGTCGTCGGCGCTCGATCGGTTCGCAGTGCGCGCTCGGCCGCTCCCGGAAGACGCCCGAGGCCGTCGACGCCGTCCTCGTCTCACTCGTCGATCGTGTCACCCGCCGGATGCGCATCGCCGGACGTGTAGGCCGCACTGTCGTGCTGCGATTGCGCTTCGGCGATTTCTCCCGGGCGACGCGGTCGCACACATTGCCCCAGCCGATTGCGCATACGCACACAATTCTGCTCACCGCTCGCTGGCTGCTGTCAGGTGCACTGCCGGAGATCGAACGCCGAGGCTTGACGCTCGTGGGCGTTGCCCTGAGCAATCTTGAAGACGACAGCGCCCTTCAGCTCGTGCTACCTCTCGACCGCTTCAGCGGCACCGCGCTCGACATCGCCCTCGACGAAGTGCGCCGGCGATTCGGATCGTCGGCAGTGACGCGCGCCGTTCTACTCGGCCGAGACCACGGATTCACGGTGCCGCTCCTCCCGGATTGAACGACGTGGCAGCATCATCTCCGTGAAGACGTTCGAGATCGACACGCCGCTCGGCATCGCGAACGCGCACCTGAACAACGCAGCTGAGCCGCGGGCCGCGCTCGTTCTCGGTCACGGCGCGGGCGGAGGCGTACAGGCGAGAGACCTTGTAGCTGCGGCGAGCGCCGCACATTCGGCGGGACTGAGCGTCGTGCTCGTCGAGCAGCCCTACCGCGTTAAAGGAAGGCGTGCTCCCGCACCTGCGCATCAGCTCGACGTGGCCTGGACGGCGGTGATCGACCAGTTGCTCGCCGGCGAGCTACACGGTTTGCGGCTCGTAGTCGGGCTTCTTCGCATCGCGGTCGAATTGCCCGCAACGCGCCCGTCGTAAGGCTCTTACAACCTGCTGTCGGCGGGCGCTCACAAACGGATTCGGTATCGACGCTCGACCCGAATACCGGAACCGAGCCGGATCTGCACGACCGCAATGAGAGCACCGCGCAGGCGGCCGCTGTAGCGCAATGCCAGGCGGGTGCGAGCTCCGGGGCGGAGCGCACGTTGGGCGCGGGGGCTGAGGCGCGCCAGCTGTCGGCCGCGCCGGACCAGCGAAGCCGTGACGCGGTCGCGGAGTTGGACGGTCACGTTGCCGCGGTTTGCGACGGAGACGAACATGAACCGGACGTCGCGCCTTCGATGGACGCGAAGACCGCCGAGCGTGAGGCGGCGCGCGATGCGCCCACGGACGACCATCCTGACGCGGACCCCAAGGCGCACCTGCACATTGACACGGCCACCGCGCAGCGGGCGTGTCGTCAGTAAGACGAGGACGTGGTGGTCGCCCGGTTCGGTGCGTCGGGGTGGCTCTACTCGGAGGGTCAGGGTCGCGCTCTCGCCGGAGCTGAGCAATCGGCGAGCGGGCACGATCTCGAGCCACTTCGCCACCGCTTGTGGGCCTAGCGTCCGCTGGGTGGCGGTGACCACTACCCGCTCGGCACCGTCGTTCCGCAGCTTGATCGTTCTCGAGGCCGGCGCCGTGAGTGCGAGTTGTGCGGGTGAGACCGAGAGCGCGACGCGAGGCCGGTCGGCGCCCGCCCCCTCTGCAGAAGGGGCGGACGCCAACACAAGCGCGGTGAGGCCAGCTAGTGCGAGGGCCGGTCTCACCGTGCGACGGCCGTGAATGTCACCGTTGCCGTGTAGCGGCCGGTCGCGGCGAGCGGCAACGGGGTGGAGAAGCCGATGTTGGTCGCCCAAACGTCTCCGCCGGCTGCGCTCGACGCGGCCTTCGTGCCTACAGTCAGCCCGGACGCTGGAGTGATTGGAATCGGAACGAGAGCGCCGCCGGTCAATGCGCTTCCGAGCGCTCCGCCTGCCGGTGCGGTGGCCGACAGCGCCAGCGGAAGATCTGCTGGAGCAAAAGCGGTCCGAGCGACGACGAGCGAGTACCCGGCCGTGTTGTTGCTCGAAACGGTGACCCGCTCGAGAAGCGGTCCTGGCCTATCGCCGGACGTGAACGTGCCGAAGCTGAGCGCGGGACGGTCGAGCGAAACGGAGAGGACGGAAGCCACGTCGAGAGCGACGCTGACGGAGCCGCTCGGCCCGGGGGAAGTGCCCGTGCACAAGTTCCGCGGGGAGGCTGAGTTCCTGGGCGCCGGCGCCGCCTCGGCGAAGTCCGTCGCGTTGTCGCCCGTGTCAGTGCAGCCGTCGTTCGCGCGAACCGCGGCCGAAGTGTTGGAAAGCCCCGCCGCCGAGCCCGCACCCTCGAAATCGCTCGCGTTTCCGTAGCCGACGAGATCCTCCACGAGGGGGTCGGCCGAGCAACTTCCCGCCGAGGCGCCGCACGTGAGCGCATTGGCACCACGAACGAGGGCGACTTTCCCGCTGGTGCCGCCGAGGTTGCTGGTGCCGGTCGCGTCCGCGGGCGGGAGGGCGGCCCCGACATCCGAGTTCGATGCGAGCTGAACCAGGTAGTAGCGGCCGGGCGCGATCGTCCCCGCAAGTGCGGTCGTCTGCCAGGACGTTCCCGCGGCAGTTGCGTACTGCACCGTCCAGCCGGACAAGTCGACCGTTCCAGATCCGGCGTTGAACAGTTCGACGTAGTCATTTCGGAGTGTGGCGCCGGCGTTTCCGCCGCCACCGTAGATCTGGCTCACCACGACATCCGACGCGCCGGCACCGGCGGCGGTAGGGAAGAGGAGCAGTGCGGCGAGTAACGCGAGCAGCAGGACTCTTGACATGTGCGCTCCGATCGTTGAGGAACGAATCGCTCTCCGTGATAGATCGGAGCGGAAGCGAGCGAAAGTGTCCGTACACGTTTCGGCGCTATCCCGACCCGCTTTGGTCACCTCAGCAAAGAGGGCCCAGTCACGTCGATCCAGTCTCGGATCGCAACGCGAATCCTCGCAAGTCATCATGGTCGCGCGAAGCGCGACCGGACTTGCGAGGAGAGGAGCGGGAGCGACGGGACTCGAACCCGCGACCTCCGGCGTGACAGGCCGGCGTTCTAACCAACTGAACTACGCCCCCGAGGGCGACCAGTCTACCGAGTAGCCTGCCGACCTAGTGACCAAGGTTGACCTGATCGCGCTCGGCTTCGTCGCCCTCACGGCCTTCATCGGGTGGAAGAAGGGGCTCATCTCCAGCGCTCTCTCCCTGGTGGGAATCGTCCTGGGGGCCTGGCTGGGATCGCGGCTTGCGCCGCAGCTCCTCCAGGACGGAACTCACTCTCCGTACACGCCGCTCGCGGCGCTGGCCGGTGCCGCGGTCGGCGCGATCCTGTTCGAGACCCTCGGGACTCTCGCTGGGTCGGCGCTTCGATCGAGGGTGCGCAAGCGAAGGCTGAGCATGTTCGACGCCACCGGTGGGCTGATCCTCGGGGCTTTCGCGGGAATGGCGGTGATCTGGGTGCTCGGCGCAGTCGCGCTCTTGCTGCCAGGGCAAACCGACTTTCGACGCGGCGCTCAAGGCTCGGCATTGCTGCAAAGGCTGAACAAGTTCATTCCGCCGACGGAAGTGCTGAATGCGCTGGCGCGCATCGATCCCTTCCCTGCGATCAGCGGCCCGACAGCACCGGTGGCACCACCCGACCCGCGCCTTGCGCATGCCGTCGGTGTCCGGCGCGCGGCGCCCAGTGTCGTGCGTGTGCTCGGGATGGCCTGCGGGGTCGGCGTCGAGGGCACTGGCTGGGCCGGAGGGACGGATCTGATCGTGACCGCTGCGCATGTCGTCGCAGGACAGAGCGACACCGTCGTCGAGTTGCAATCAGGCGGGCGACTGCCCGCCGACGTTGTCATGTTCGATCGTCGCAACGACGTCGCGGTGTTGCGCGTTCGCGATCTCGGCCTGCGCCCTCTGCCGTTGGCTTCGGCCAAGCAGGGGACTCCCGTGGCGGTGCTGGGCTTCCCGGAGAACGGGCCGTTCACCGCGACGCCGGCGCGAATCGGGCGGACGTCGATGGTCCTGGCAGAGGACGCCTACGGGACCGGACCTGTGACACGCACGATCACGTCGTTGCGAGGACGCGTCAGGCATGGCGACTCGGGCGCGCCGGCGGTCGACGCGCGCGGTGCCGTGCAGGCGACGATCTTCGCGGCTCGTCTTCGCTCGGTCGGAGGTTTCGGCGTGCCGGCCGATGTCGTGCGCGCAGATCTCAAGGCCGCAGGCCAGCCGGTTTCGACCGGCGAGTGCGCTCCCTAGTCGGCGAGCAACTCGAGGACGCGCAGGGGGCGTCTGAACGGGGCAACGAGATACACGCCCGCAGCGCGTTCACGTGACGCGGCGATCAACTCGCGCGCATGAGCGAACCCGACCTCGGCAGCATCGGAGCCGGCTCGTTCCAGCGAATCCTGCAACGCCTGCGGCACAAGGATCCCGGGCACCTCGTTGTGCAACCGCAGGGCGAGCCGATGGCTCGTGAGCGGAAAGACGCCGACGAGGACGGGGATCGGCCACTTGCCGCCCAGAAGCTCGGCGAATCGGTCGAGAGGCTCAGCGTCGAAGACGATCTGGGTCATCGCGAACTTTGCGCCCGCTTCGAGCTTCTGCTGGAAGCGCTCGAGCTCGACCCCCATGTCATCGGGTGTCGGATTGACTGCGACGCCGGGGAAGAACGACGTCGGCGCATCGATCGGACGGCCGTTGAAGTCCTCGCCGCGGTTGAGGTTCGTCATCAACTGCGTCAGCCCGATCGAGTCGATCTCGTACACGCCGCGGGCGCCCGGGTAGTCGCCGACCTCTGGCGGATCACCGGTGACTGCGAGCACGTTGCGCACACCTTCCGCGTGCGCGCCCAGCAGCATGGATTCGAGCCCCATCACCGACCAGTCTCTGGTTGTCAGGTGCGGGATCGTCTCGATCTCGGCACGGCGTTCGATCGTTGCCGAGACCATCAGCGAGCTCATTCCCGCGCGGGCCGTGGCGTTGTCGTTGACGTCGACCCAGCCGACGCGCCCCGACTCGTTCAACGCGCTTGCGACCTCGACGAGCCCGGCGCTGTTGCCTCCGAGCGGCGGATCGAGCTGGACCGAGACGACCCACTCGCCGGCGTTCAGCGCGCGCGAGAGACCTGTCTCGCGCTGTTCTTCACCGAGCGCCACGACGAGCTCCGGCGCGTCGAAGACGAGCGGTGCGCGCGGCTTCCGCTCTTCCTCCACGGCTGCCCGGATCGCGGAGATCTCCGCGGGAGTGGTGCCGCAACAGCCTCCGATCACCTTCGCGCCCAGATTGCGAGCGTGCGCGGCGAACTCGCCGAAGTACTCCGGCGTCGCGTGCGGGTAGATGACACGTCCGCCGGTCAAGCTGGCCAGGCCCACGTTGGGGAGGGCGGCGAGGGGCTTGCCGTCCTTGCCCATCTGCTCCAGAGCGGCAAGCGCAGCGAGCAGGCCGGCGCCGTGATTCGCGCCGATGGCGGCGACGTCGAGGTCCATCAGCCGCGCCGCGGCCTCGGCCGCCGTGACGCCGGCCAGTGTCTCCGCACTCTCGTCGAACGTCAGCAGCGCGACGATCGGGAGACTCGAGACGCTGCGCACCGCCTCGATTGCGTCGACGACCTCCTCGAGATCGTAGAACGTTTCGATCATGAAGAGGTCGGCGCCGCGGCCGTCGAGCACTGCGGCTTGCTCCGCGAAGAGCTCGCGGCGAACGCGCGACGTTGCGGGCTCGCCGAGCGGTCCGATCGAGGCGCCGATGAAGACATCGCGCCCCGTGACCTCCCTCGCGTCGCGCGCGAGCTTGACGCCTGCAGAGTTGATCTTCTCGAGATCGTCCTCGAGAAAGTGATGCGACAGCTTCCGGCGGTTGGCCCCGAAGGTGTTCGTCTCGATCAACTCCGACCCGGCGTTGATGAAGCTGACGTGCAGGGACACGACTGCATCCGGAGCGCGAAGGTTCGCCTCCTCAGGGCTGCGGAGGCGAGGCACTGCTGCGGAGAGCAGCGCGCCCATGCCCCCGTCGCCCACGATCACGGGCCCGCTCTTGAGGCGATCTAGAAAACGGTTGCGGGTCTGGCTTTGCGCAGGCACTTCGTCTCCTTCCGAGCTCGCTCGACACATCCACCCGGACTCGCGCCCGGCCGGGTTTGGCACCTTGCCGCGGAGGCAGGTTGCCGAGGCTTCACAGGGCCGGTTCCCTCAGCCTCTCTCGATGCGGAGCGGGACGTTGCCCGCTTCCGGAGTGAAGTATAGGCGCGTCACCTATAAGGGACCGTCTCCAGAAAACGCAAGAGGGGCCGCCGCCTGGCCCCTCCTGGGTCTCCTATGGAAGGAGATTTTCCGAGGTTGCCCCCGCCGCATCGGGGCCCGTCTCGGTGTGCTTTCTGACTATCGCGATGAAGGGGCACTTGATCCATCACCCGTTCTCGGTTGACTGGCGCGGTTCACGGAAGATTTGACCGCGCTGCGGTGCTAAAGGGGGAAGGACCTACTGCCGATTCCCGTCCTGACTCCAGGGCCAGGGACTGACGGCAATCACTCCTGCGGCCTGCGGAGCATCGAGGGCGGCGGACGAGGACTCCGCCGCCTTCTTCTCTAGTCGTGGATGACTCGGCCTTCCATGCCGCCGGCGACCGTGATTACCTGGCCGGTGATATGGCCGGACAGGACCGGTGACGCCAGCACGACCACCTGGTGGGCGACGTCCTCCGGTTGCGCGACCTTGCGCAGGGCCATCGTCCGTGAGATCCGGTGCACCTGCTTCTCCGAGACGTGGCCGCGCGTCATCGGAGACTCGGTCCAGCCGGGTGCCACCGCGTTCACTCGTGCCAGCGGGTTCTTGCGGACGACTTCGTTCTTCAGGCTGAGTAGGAGGCCGCCGAGGATCGCGGACTTCGCTGCGGCGTAGTCGGCGTGTCCCGCCTCGCCGACGATTCCAGCCGTCGAGCCGACCAGGATCAGGGCGCCGCCGCCTTCGAGCTGGCGGAGGAAGCCGCGGGCGGTGAGGAAGGTCGCGGTCAGGTTCGCGTCGAGCGTGGCGCGCCAGCGCTCGAGCGGTAGTTCCCAGACAGGCAGGTCGTCCGCCGGCCAAACGCCCGCGACTGCAGCACAGACGTCCAGGGAGCCGGCCGCCTCGAACATGCTGTCGACCTCGTCCTCGCGGGTCAGGTCGGCGCCGACCATCCCGGCGGCACCGAGTTCGGCGGCGAGCTTCTCCGCGCGTTCCTTGCCGCGGTGAAAGTGCACGACGACGTCGGCGCCCTCGGCGGCAAAGGCAAGCGCGCACGCGGAGCCGATCCCGCCTGAGGCTCCCGTCACGAGCACGCGCTTCCCGGCCAGTCCCGTTTCCATCTATGGGATTCTCCCTGTTATGCGCGAGACGATGACGTGGGGAGATCTCGGAACGGCGGTCGACGAGTTGGCCGCCCAGATCCGCGCCGACGGTTTCAGTCCGGACGCCGTGCTTGCGCTCGCCCGCGGCGGCCTACCGTGCGCCGGTGCGCTCGCCTACGCGCTCGGGGTCAAGAACATGGCGACCCTGAACGTCGAGTTCTACACCGGGGTCGACGAGCGGCTCGATGAGCCCTTGCTGCTCCCGCCCGTCCCGGACCTGGCGCTCTTACGCGCCGAACGCCTGCTCGTGGTCGATGACGTCGCCGATACGGGCCGAACGTTGGCGCTCGCGAGCGAGTTCTGCGCCCAGCACGGACCGGAAGTGCGGACGGCGGTTCTCTACGAGAAGCCGCAGAGTGTCGTTCGCTGCGATTTTGTCTGGCGGCGGACCGATCGCTGGATCAACTTTCCGTGGAGCACGCCGGCGCCCGTTGCCGTCGCGCCGCAGGCGGGCCCGTGAAGGTCTTCATCGTGAGCGACATGGAGGGCGTCGCCGGGATCGTCAAGTGGGAGCAGACGGACGGGACGAAGGAGAAGCGCGCCTATCACGAAGGCCGCGAGCTCTACACCGAGGAGATCAACGCAGCCGTGCGCGGAGCAAAGACTGCGGGGGCGAAGGAGATCGTGGTCATGGACTGTCACGGCGCGGGCGGCGAGTGGACGTTCAACTCCCTGATCCCGGAGAAGCTGGATCCCGACTGCGAGTACGTCGTTCAGAACGACTGGACGGAGTACACGGAGTTCCTGGAGCGCGGGTGCGATGCCGCGCTCTTCGTCGCGATGCACGCCAAGGCGGGGACTCCGGACGGCGTCATGTCGCACACCGTGTCCGGGCAGGCCTGGAAGAACTTGTCGTTCAACGGCATCTCGGTCGGTGAAACGGGGATCAACGCCGCCCTGTGCGGCCACTGGGGTTGTCCCGTGCTACTCGTCACAGGCGACGAAGCGACGTGCAGAGAAGCTACAGCGCTGCTCGGGGACGGGCTCACGACCGTCGCGGTGAAAAAAGGGCTCGGTCGCTTCAGTGCCCGGCAGGTGCCGCCTTTGCGTGCTCGCGAACTGATCGAGGTCGGCGCCAAGGGGGCGTTGAAGGATCTGTCGGCCGTGGAGCCGTACAACCCGGGCCGGCCCGCCGAGATCCGGATCGAGTTCACGACGCCCGATCGGCTCGTCGAGTACCGGAATCGCCGCGGCACCGAGCAGGTCGACGACCACACGCTCGTCGTCCGGGGCGACGACTGGTGGACGGCGTGGTCGCAGGTCTACTTCTAGGTACTGCGCCGGAACCATCTCGAGCTAGTCCAGCGGGGTGAAGTAGGCGTTCGCGAATGAGCTCCTCGCGTTCGAACGTCGCGTCCGCGACGCTTCAGACGGCGACACATGTAGCCAGTCGCATGGCTAAAGGGTTGGGGAGCATCGTGGCGACAACCGTCGCCCGCAGATCTACCGCGACACGAGCCCACACGCGATCGCAGCGATTGTTGTGACCGTGTTTTTTCGATCGCTGTGGCGCAGTTCTTTCGCTCGCACCCATTGCATCGGCCATGGCCGAGTTGTAGTGTCGGCAGTGCCTAAACATGGGCCACAGGCCCTCTCGGGGAGAGAGGATTAACGGGGAGCTTTGCGGCAGTTTGTGACTAGTGGGAATCTGGCGGCGACACCGACGGGTACGTTGCCTCCGCATAGCCGCCGAACGTTGCGAACTTGGGCATTCTGCGCAATCGCGATCCTCGTCTGCTTGGCCGTTCCGGCCGTAGCCCTTGGCGGCACCGGCATTGACAACCCGAACGGCAGCACCAACCAGGCCGCGCCGGATGCCGCGCCGCCTGCGCAGCCCAGCAACGACAGCGGGAACGCCGACGCGAACGCGGTGCAAGCCACTGCAGCGAGCACCGAGAGCGCGACCGTAGCGCCTGACCAGGCCAACGGAAACGCGAACGGCAACAACGGCAACGGAAGCGTGAGCGCCGACGGCAACTCGACGGCGGTCGTGCCGCAACCCGATGCGGCTCCCCGTGTGAAGGCCGACTCCAGCTCGTCGAACGGGAACGCGCCCGTCAACGATCCCCCCGGCAACTCGGGGAACGCGCCCGTCAACGATCACCTCAGCAACTCGGGGAGCGCACTGGAACTGAGCGGTTCAGCTGGGAACTCCGGCCATGCCGCCAACGCGAACGCCAACCCAGACTCTTCTCAGGACAAGCCGGGCGTCGACGTCAAGGTTGGCCAGCCGGGCGACAACGGCGCTGTTGCGCAGGGGAACAACTCCACTGCAGCGGCCGCTGCCGGCGCATCCGGCGGCTCGTCCGGCGCGGGCGCGGCGCAGCAGACCGCGGCGGGCAGTGCTGATTCGTCCGGTTCGGACGCAGCTCCGAATGGCGCGGCCGCTCTGGCTCCTTCTCAGGCGGACTCGACAGGCGGCGAAACCATCCCCGTCGCGAATTCACCGCCGGGCGGCGAACCTGCAAGCGATCCCGCCGCAACGGGATCTGCTGCAACCGCGACAACAGTCTCAGCCGGTGACTCAACGCCGACGGTCTTGGATACGAGCCCGTCGGTTTCGTACGTCAATGGGGCTTCTTCCGGCCCCGCAACACCCGCCGACGCAGCCGGAAATCCGTCTTCTCCGGCCCAGGCGACGGATGTAACTAGCTCTTTGGCGCCAAACGCAGTGCCGACTGGCACGCAGGCTACGGCTGTAACCCCCGATTCCAGTGCGGCGAACGCGTCGGTGAATACCGCGACCGCGACCGCGACCGCGACCTCGACGCAGACCGAGCCGACGAACCTCAACGCGTCGATCCGGGTCCTTAACCCCGGCGACAACGGCCACGTCGCTCAGACCAACGACTCCACGGCCACAGCTGCCGCAGGAGCAGTGGGCGGGGCAACGACGGCACTCCCTCAGGCGACCTCGACGCAGGTCGATCCCACGAACATCAACGCGTCGGTCCGGATTTTGAGCCCCGGCGACAACGGTCGCGTCTCTCAGACGAACGACTCCTCGGCCGCAGCGGCTGCAGGAGCGGCGGGCGGCCAGGCGACGGCGCGGCCCGAGGCGACCTCGACGCAGGTCGATCCGCACAACGTCAATGTCTCGATCCGCGTCGGCAGCCCCGGTGACGACGCGCCGATCACCCAGGTCAACACGTCGACGGCTACGGCGGCTCCCGTCGATCCCGGCGCAATCAACGAGGCGACTGTCGATCTTCCGGCCAGCGGCCCGAACAGCGCTGCCGACGTGCAGAACTTCAGCCAGATCGTCCAGGATCTCGCCCAGTGCAATGCGGACTCGAGCTGCCTGCCGAGCCCAACGGCCGGGCCCGCCACGGCCTCAGCCCCGGTGAAGGCGCCGGATCAGTCGACGGCCACCGCAACGCAGCAGGCCCCGAGCAACGTCAGCGTCTCCGTCCGGGTCGCCAGCCCCGGAAAGGACAGCGCCGTCAACCAGTTGAACAACGCGAGCGCCGACGGCGCCGCCTCTGTCACCACCAAGACCGACCCGGAGAACCTCGTCCTCGCGGTCGTCGTTCCGGGCGATCCCTCCAAAGTTGCGATCCCAACGGATCCTGGCACGCCGTGGAACTGGGTCTGGAACTGGACGACCGGTACGGCTCCGACAGCGCCCGACTCGACTCCCATCTCGACGCCGGACTGGAACTGGAACTGGACCGCTCCGGCAGATGCGACCGCGACCGAGGCTCCCGCAGCGGTCGCAGCCGTGCCGGCGCCGCAGCCCGGCCACTGGACGTGGACGTGGATCTGGACGCGTGGTGACGGCTGGACGACGACGTGGACGCACGACCAGCCTTGTAGCTGCACATGGAGCTGGGTCTGGAACTGGACCTGGCCGGCCGACACGCAGGCTCCCCCCAAGACGGACACGACGCCCGCGGACATCCCCGCCCCGCCGACCGACGCGCAAGTCGTGCAGACGAACACCTCTTCCGCAGCGGCGGTAGCACTCACCACGTTCGACGGCCAGCAGACCTCGGTCGCCGCTACCGACGGCAACCCCGGCCTTGCAACCGCCTACCAGGGCATCACGAGCGACCAGACCGCCCTGGCGACCGCCGACGCCGCCCAGACGCGGCCCTTCAACCTCAGCGTCGTCACCGCAGGCCGGATCCAGCGGATCATCCAGTCGAACGAGACGCTGGCGGCGGCGAGCGCGGCGGCTCTCGACACGGCAACCCAGTCGATCCGCCAGAACCAGGTCGGAACCAACGACGGCGCTGTCCACGCGGTCGACGCCGCGCAGGTCATCTCCACCACGCAGAGCGCAACTGCGAGCTCCCGGTCCGCCCAGGCAGACGCGGCGAACATCGTCCAGGTCTGGTCGAAGAGCCTCGGCAATCAGGCGCTCATCGGTGCGATCTCCCAGAAGAACCGGGCCGTGACGGCGACCTACGCAGTCGTCGCCAGCGAGACGACCCAGTCCATCGACCAGTCGCAGACCGGCGGCGGGGCAGAGCAGCTTGCGACGGCTTTACAGGCGGCGATCGTCACTCAGGCCCACCGGGCCGCCGTGCAGGTGGCTCAGGCGAGTGTGAAGAACCGAGCCACGATCGAGATCCCGTGGAACGGCATCTGGAATCCGCCGATCGACCAGTCCAACGAGGTCAGCGCCGCAGCCGTTTCCACCGCCTACAGCGGGATCTTCCAGACGATCGTCCAGGAGGCGAGCGGCGAGGGCATCGCCTGGGAAGAGCATGCGGTGCAAACCGCGATCGTCATCCAGTCCGGCGCGGCGTCCGGCAGCGCCGAGCAAAGCTTCCGCGAGAACGTCGCAGGCTGGAACGGCGTCGTCGCCTCGGACGCTCCTGCCGGCGGCAACGGATTCGCCTCGCAGAGCGCGGCTTCCACTGCCGGCCCGGACGGCGGCCTGATCTTCGGGACGCCTCCTCTGCCCGCCGGCGTGCACGCCGGTCACGTCCACGGCGTTTCGCTCTCTTCGGGACTGGCGACGCTGAAGAAGTCTCCGTGGCAGGCGCTTCCCGCGGGCACGAGCAACGCGACGCCTGCGCGGCCGCTCCCCACGGGCAGCGGTTCCGCCACGTCGGGCTCTGAGCAGTACCGCCATATCTTGTTGGCCCTTCTTGGCGCGATGTCGAGCACGCTCGGGGTGTTCTTCGGAACGACCCCGTTCGCAGCGCTCCTCGCGCTCTTCATGATTGCAGCGCTCGGTGTTGGGCGTCTGCAATACACAGTGCCGGCCCTTGGGCGGCCGGCCGACTTTGCTCGTCGCGAACGGCCTGGGTAGTCAGCGCGGCTGACCTCAACCCCGTCGGGCTGCTTGGGAGCCTGGCGGCATCAGGCAACTCAAACGTTCGTAAACAAAAGGAGCAAAGAAGTGTCAGGAAAAACACGATGGCTGATCAGCTTGGCCGTCGCGCTTGCAGCTTGCATCGCCGTTCCGACGGCGTTTGCAAGTCTGTCTCCACCTGCTCCCCCGAAGCCGGTCATCAAGGTCACGGTGAACGGCAATCAGGGCGTAAGCGTGGATCAGAGCAATGCGCAGGCGACCAGCGGACAAGCCACATCAAACGGCGGATCCGCCTACGGCGGCGATGCCTCAGGCCATGGCGGTTACGCCAAGAACAAGGTCGAAAACAGCAGTGGCAATGCCAGCAGCTCTGCTGACACATGCGGTGGATCCGAAAGCTGCGATCCCACCGGTGGTAGCCCGTCCGCTCAAGGCAACGTAAGCGGCGGCACGGTCACTTCCACCAACGATGCCTCTGGCGGCGACTCGGGCCACAACAGCTCGGGCACGGCCAAGAACATCGTCAAGGGTGGCGCGGGCGGCGATACCGGTGG
The DNA here is from genome assembly GCA_030854665.1 of Actinomycetota bacterium. Lineage (GTDB taxonomy): Bacteria > Actinomycetota > Thermoleophilia > Gaiellales > Gaiellaceae > 3-1-20CM-4-69-9. The sequence goes on along the minus strand of JALYST010000150.1, from coordinate 1,960 downwards.
CAACACCTCCGGCGCCGTTTCATCGAACCTGACGACCGGAGACGTTGGAAACGACAACAACTCCGGCGGTGCCGCCAATGCCAATGGCGGCGGCGCCTCTGCCGACGGCGGAACCGGCGGAAACGCTACGCCGACCGCTAGCGGCGGTCTCGTCCTGCCAGTCACGACTGGTGGCAACGGCGGCAACACCGGCTACAACGGCACCGGTGCTGCAACCGCTACAGGCGGAGCCGGTGGCACGCCGACCGGTACCGGCGGAGACGGCGGGAACGACAACAACACCAGCGGGGACGCCAACGCCAACGGCACCGGGGCGCCCAATTCGGGCCTCGGTGGCCTCGGCGGTGGTAATCCGCTCTGCGTCAGCTCCTGCACCGCCGGCGCAGGCGGCTCGGCCGCCGGCAGCGGCGGAACAGGCACCGGCGGCACCCCGACCTCTGGCGGCGCTGGCAACGGTGCCCCGATTGGCGGCCCAGGCACGGCCGGAGATGCAAACGGCGGTGGCGCAAGTGCCGGTAGCGGCTCGAACCTGACCGGCAGTGCCGACGGTGGTGGAGCGTCGGGCGGCGGCAACAGTGCCGACGCCAGCAACGGCACCACCAAGGGCGGCTCGGCCAACGGTGGCGAGGCGGAAGGCGGCAAGGGTGGCACTGCCACCGGCGGCGCGTCGACCGTCGGCGCGGCCGAGGTCAACGGCAACAGCGTCGGAAACGGCAGTTCCTCCGGCGCCGTGGGCAGCGGCTCCTCGACGGGTGGCGCAGCGTCCAACACGGGCAACGCAACCTCGTCGGCGGGTGGCAACGCGGCCAACGGCGGCAGCGCGAACGGCAACAACGCCAGCGCTGACGCGTTCGGTCACGTGGTGGGTCATGGCGGAGACGCTCTGATCCTCGGTGGCACGAGCACGGCCACGGGCGGCAACGCGACCGTCTCACCGACGCAGAACGCGACCGGCGGTGCCGGCAACGGCGGCGACGCAAGCGCCTCTGCGAACGGTGGTCCGGCCACGAGCGGCGACGCTCAGGTCGTCAACCAGGCCACGATCAATCAGACGCTCACTCAGCGCCTGAAGATCAAGTTCCACGACATCGAGGTCGGCTAACGTCGGCTGAACAAAGGAAGAAGCACCTCATGACGCACACATTCGAGAACGCAGCGCTGACCAACCGGGAGCCCAAGCCCCGGGACGGTCGGCGCTGCGCCTCGTCCCAGTTTCGTCATGGGTTTGCGCAGATTGGAGCGGGGGCCGCGCGATCGCTACCCAAGAGCGATTCGGTCGGCGGCCCACGTTTCCCCGGCTCGGGCGGGCTTGCTCGCGAAATGAACCTCGAGGTTCGCGAGCAGCTCGTCCACCGGGGCACTTTCCTAGCCATGCCCGCGCCCGGCGCGTGCACCACGGATGATCCGTGTGTGTTCGCGCCGCGCGTGTGGGCGCCCTCGGCCCGGCTGCGACCCTACGCGGTCGACAGCGTGGCGAAGCCCGCAGAGCGCGGGTACGCCTTGAACGAGGCCGCGTAGAGTCGCAGCCGGTTGGGCGCCTGCAAGTTGGCAGGCGCCCTCCGGCCGCGAGGGGCGTTTCTCAGTAGTTCCAGGCCCAGACGATCGGTGTCGTGATGCCCAGGGTTCCGATCCTGGAGTCGTCGCTGCTGAACCTCGTGACGAACTTGAACGAGGTCGAGGGGCTGACAGCCTGGAATGTGGTGACTCCGGCGACGGTCGCCTCCGGACCGATGTCCGGCGGCAGCTGCGGATAGCCGAGATTCGACTTCGGCTTGCCGCGAACGCCGTCGCTGAGCACGTAACTGTCATCAGCGACGTAATGAAGCGTGAAGCCGGTCGCGTTGTGGATGCGGAGAAAGACGCGCGTCTCGTCTGCAGCCAGGTCGACACGGTACGGCGTCAAGGTCACGTTGAAGACCGTGTAAGGCTTGGCGTGCAACCGCTGCCGGGTCGGTGAGGC
>JALYST010000133.1 GCA_030854665.1 Actinomycetota bacterium | reverse complement strand
CCCGGCTAGCTCCAACAAGCTCTACGAGGGCGGTGCTTATGCAGAAGCCGTCGAAAAGAGCTTCAAGCTGGTTCGAGACAGGCTTCGCGCTCTTACCACCCATGAGACTGGATCGGAAGCTTTTGGCGAGCAGCCTTGCCATGCATCTCTTAGAAGGAGGCCGAATCCGTTCCCCGTAGGACGGTGGCCTTAGTTGTTGATCCCAAGCGGCCAGCTGCGAGACGCTATTGACGGGTCTAAGCTGCGGCGAGCAGTTCCTTCAGGGACTCCGAAAGGTTTGAAAGCTGCCCGGTTAGGTCCACCTAGACCGACTTGAACCGCACTCCGTCTTCTGCCGCCGACACTTGGCGAGGACACGAATATTCCCGAGGTTACGCGGCAGCGCCCGATGCACGATAAGGCGTGATTACGTCAAGTCTCTCCGGCGCGACCCGGAGGGTCGCAGATCTCGGAGCGCTGCAGGGTTTGAACGGGTAGTTTCGGCCTGAGCGAGAGGAGGTCGGGCATGGGGCGAGTGGCCGCTTTGGGAACCGGGATCATGGGCGCTCCGATGGCGCGCAATCTGCTTCGGGCGGGGCACGACGTGCGGGTGTGGAATCGCACGCAGGCGAAGGCGGAAGCGCTGGCCGACGCGGGCGCGTCTGTGGCGGAGACGCCGACCGACGCGGTTCGCGATGCCCAGATCGTGCTGACCATGCTCGCCGATGGGTCTGTCGTCGAGCAGACGATGATCGACGGAGGCGCGCTCGACGCCATGGCTGACAGAGCGCTCTGGATCCAATCGAGCACGATCGGTGTCGCCGCCACGGAGCGGCTCGCGAGGTTGGCACACGAACGTGGAGTCGCGTTCGTGGATGCGCCGGTCCTGGGAACCAAGAAGCCGGCCGAGGACGGCCAGCTTGTTGTGCTTGCATCAGGACCAGAGGAAGCGCGCGCTCGGTGCGAGCCGGTGTTCGACGCGGTGGGACGCAGTTCCGTTTGGCTCGGCGAGGCCGGCATGGGCACGCGGCTGAAGCTGGTGGTCAACGCGTGGATACTGTGCACGATTGAGAACATCGCCGAGACATTCGTAGTCGCACAGACGATCGGCATCGACCCGCGCCGGTTCCTCGAGGCGATCTTCGGTGGTGCGATGGACATGCAGTACGCACACTTGAAGGGCGAGGCAATCATGAACCTGGATTTCACTCCATCGTTTCCACTCCGGCTCGCACGTAAGGACGTCGGGCTGATCCTCGACGCCGTAGGCGAGGTCGATCTGCCAGTCGTGCGCGCGACCTTGCGACAGTTCGATCGTGCGCTCGAGCTCGGACACGGCGACGAGGACATGAGCGCCGTCTACTACGCAAGCACTTCGCTGTCTCCGGTTTCGAAATCGTGAGCGCCCTTCCAATTGATCGTCCGGGGAAGATCATCTGCGTCGGACTGAACTACCGGGACCATGCGGAGGAGCAGGGCGTTGACCTACCGACCGCGCCGCTCCTTTTTGCGAAGTGGCCGAACGCCCTGATCGGCCCGGGCGAGCCCATCGTCATTCCTCGCGTGTCGGAGAAGGTCGACTACGAGGCTGAGCTCGGAGTCGTGATCGGAAAGCGCACACGCAGAGTCTCGAAGGACAATGCGCTCGAAGCGGTGCGCGGCTACCTCTGCCTCAACGACGTCAGCGCCCGCGACCTCCAGTTCTCGGATGGACAGTGGACGCGCGGAAAGTCACCGGACACGTTCTGCCCCGTAGGACCGCGCGTTGTGCCACGTGCCGATGTCCCAGATCCGCAGGCACTCGGCATCCGGTGCTTCCTCAACGGCGAGATGATGCAGGACTCGACTACCGCAAACATGATCTTCACGGTCGCAGAGATCATCGCGTATGCAAGCGCGACGATGACGCTCGATCCCGGTGATCTGATCGCAACTGGAACGCCGGCGGGGGTTGGGATCTTCCGCGACCCAGCCGTGCTGCTCAAGGATGGCGACGAGGTGACGATCGAAATCGACGGGCTCGGCGCGCTGACGAATCCCGTGCGCGCGGAACCCTAGCGCCGGGTCAGGTCGTCTGCGGCAGTCCGCGAGCGATAGTGCTCGATCGTGAGTCGCGTGCCTTCGTCGAGCGGCGTCCGGTCGATCGGCCCGACGACTTCCTCCAGGCTTCCCGCGTCCATCTCTTTCGGAAAGGGGAGTTGGACGTCCTCGAACTCGACGAGTCCGCTCACTTCGGGTGCGATCGTCTCGATCGCCGTGACGACGTCGTGCATGTGCGAGGACTGACCGCCGAGGTTAAAGACTGCCGCGCCCTGGTGCGCGGCGCGCGCGGCGGCGACGAAGATGCGGGCGGCGTCGGCCGCGTACTGGAGCTGGCAGCGGCCTCCCCAGCGCATCACGTAGCCGTGGCCTCGCGCAGCCGCCTCCATCGCGAGGGTCGGATCCGCAGTCAGGCCGTGATCCCGACCCGGCCCGTAGACGACATAAGGCCGGAGACCGACGCTGCCGACGCCTTCGTCTTCCCAGAAGACGCGCGCCGTCGCTTCGTTCGTCAACTTGAACACCCCGTAGAGGCTCGTAGGCTCACCGGCATCCTCGATCCGCGACCCGGCGCCCGGCCCATACACGGCTGCCGAGCTTGCGTAGGCAAGCCGGCCGATGCCGTGCCGTTTCGCCGCCTCGAAGACGTTCGTCGTCCCAACGACGTTGACGGCGGACCCGCGTGACGGATCAGCTTTGACCAACGGGAGGAGCATCGCCGCGAGGTGTACGACATGCGTGATTCCATGATCCGCAATCGTTCTCTCTAGCTGGTCGAGGTCCAACACGTCTCCGCGGGTCAACGTCAGCCGTTCGAGTTCCTCCGGTGACATGACCAGCTCGAGCCGATCGGTGTTCACGCCGAGGTCGTAGGCGACCACCGGCACGTCCTCGCGCACGAGCTGTGCGCACGACCAGGCGCCGATGCACCCGAGCGCACCGGTGATCAGAAAGCGCTCGGTCACGCGTCCTGGTAGACGGTCACGACTTCGGTGTAGAACTCGAGCGCCGCCCGACCCTGCTCGTGCGGGCCGAAGCCGGAGCGTTTGATTCCGCCGAATGGAACGTGAACGTCGGCGCCGGCTGTCTGCGAGTTGACGTGAAGGATACCGGCCTCCAGTTCGTTCACGAAGCGCTGCGCTGTCGCGAGGTTCGTCGTGAAGATCGACGCCGATAGTCCGTACTCGACCGCGTTCGCGCGCTCAAGTGCCTCGTCGAGCGTTTGGAAACGGTACAGCGAGGCAACCGGCCCGAAGACCTCCTCGCGGGAGAGCATGGCGTCGTCGGCGACATCCTCGAACAACGTCGGCGCGACCAGGTACGCATCCTCGTCTACGCGTTCCCCGCCGACGATAACCTTGCCGCCGTCGCGCTTGCCCCGCTCGATGGCCTCGAGGACGTCCTTCAGTTGGTGCTCGTTGACCAGCGGGCCAACCTCGGTCTCGGGGTCCGCAGGATCTCCGACCTTGCCGCCTTCGATTCGCTCGAGGAACAGGCGACGGAACTCGTCGTAAAGGGTCGCCTGGACGTAGATGCGCCGCGTCGCCGTGCACTTCTGCCCGGCGGACCAGAACGCGCCTGCGTAGGCGGCCTCGACCGCACGAGCCAAGTCCGCGTCTGCCATAACGATCAGCGGGTTGTGGCCGCCGAGCTCGAGTTGGACGCGCTTGCCGAGCGGCGTTGCCTCGTCGCGCACGAGGTGGCCGACTGCAACCGAGCCTGTGAACGAGATCGCGGCGACCTTCGGGTGCCGGATCAGCGGCGTGCCGACGTCGGAGCCTCGGCCGATGATCACGTTGAGCACGCCGTCGGGAACCCCGCCGTCCTCGAGCGCGGCCGCCAGGTGGAGGCCGGTGAGCGGGGCGTCCTGAGCGACCTTGAGTACGACCGTATTGCCGTAGACGAGCGCCGGTGCAGTCTTCCAAGCCGGGATCGCGGCTGGGAAGTTCCACGGCGTGATCAAGCCGACGACGCCGAGTGGGCGCCGTACCGTGTACAGCGTTGAGCCGGTCATGGACTGTTCGAACATCTCGCCCTTCGGTCGCCACGCCTCGCTGGCGAAGAAGCGGAAGATCGCAGCGGCGCGGGCCGCCTCCAAGCGTGCCTCGCGCAGGGGTTTTCCCATCTCTCGGGTCATGTCCGCGGCGATCTCCTCGACGCGCGAATCGATGACGTCAGCGGCGCTCATGAGGACGGCTGCGCGCCGCGCAGCCGGCAGTGCCGACCAGCCGGCGAACGCTTTCGCCGCCCCTTCGACGGCGGCGTTCACGTCCTCCTCACCGGATGCGGGAAACTCGCCGACGATCTCGGTCGGGCGCGCAGGATTGCGCTTCTCGTACGTGCGGCCAGATCGCGCCGGTTTCCATTTACCAGCCACGTAGTTCGCGGGCTTCGGTTGCAGCGGGGCCTCGAGCACGCTATCGGGCATGAGTCTCTCCTTTCAGCGGGGAAGGAGGTCGGCTGCGGCGCCGACCGGGTTCACGAGCTTGCCGATTCCTGGGATCCGGATCTCGATCCGTTGCCCTGGGGCGAGCGCGACCCCGTCGGGAGGCACGAGCCCGGTGCCTGTGAGAAGCACGCTACCCGCGGGGACCGGATTGTCGCGTACGAGCCAGGCGGCCAGTTCCTCGAACGAGCGGCGCATCCTCGCGGTCGAGGTCCGTGCCTCGTAGACGATCTCGTCCTCCGGACCGAGAAGCCTCAGTTCGATCTCGAACGGCTGTGACCAGTCGTTCGGAATCAGGATGGCGGGGCCGAGCGAGCACGCGCCGGCGAAGAGCTTCGCCTGGGGGAGGTAGAGCGGATTCGCGCCCTCCACGTCGCGCGCCGTGATGTCATTGCCGATGGTCGCGCCGAGGAGCTCGCCCTTCGCGTCGATGATGAGTGCCAGCTCCGGCTCCGGGACCGTCCACGCCGCGTCCGAGCGGACGCCTACCGTCGCGCCGGGACCGACGGTTCTCCGGCTCTGAGCGTCCTTCAGGAACAGCTCGGGCCGCTCTGCCTCGTAGACGAGCGAGTAGACGTCGCGCGCCTCGGTCCGGCTCTCGTCGACGCGAGCGTCGCGACTGCGCTCATAGGTGACACCGGCGGCCCACGTCTCGGGCGGGACGAGGGGCGCAAGCAGCTCGAGCGGCGGCGGCAGCTCCAGCGTTTCCGGGTCGATCGCCTCGATTGCGCGGCCCGTCTGCTCGCGCTCGCCACTCAGTGCGACGAGGGCGTCACCGGTCTCGAGTTCGAGGACGCGTGTTGGGTCGTCCGGCTCTACGAGTCCCATGTGTGGGGCGTCGTCCCGCTCGCTAAAACGGACGAGACGCATCAGTAGACGGCGCGCCCGCCCGAGATGTCGAAACACGCTCCGGTCGAGAAGCTCATGTCTTCGCTCGCAAGGTACGCGATCAGGCGCGCCACCTCCTCTGGTTTCCCGGTCCGATTGAGCGGGATCCTCTCGATCATGTAGCCGATGTGCTCATCGCTCAGCTGGCCCAGGATCGGCGTGTCGATCACAGCCGGCGCAATGCAGTTCACGAGCACGCCCGTGCCCGCAACCTCCTTGCCGATCGACTTGGTCATCCCGATCACGGCGGCCTTGCTTGCCGAGTATGCGGCGGCCATGGGGTTGCCCTCTTTCCCTGCGATTGACGCGACGTTGACTATGCGTCCGTAGCCGCGGGCGACCATCCTCCGAACTGCGGCGCGGTTGCAGAAGAAGGTGCCGTCGCAGTTGACGGCGAAGACGCGGCGCCACTCCTCGTCGCGGACATCGATCGCCGGCAGTGACTCTCCTCCGATACCCGCCGAGCAGACGAGCACGTCGAGATTCCCGAGATCTGATTCGACCTGCGTTATCGCGGCGTCGACCTCGCTGGACCGCGTGACGTCTCCCTGCACGCCGAGGACGTCTTCGCGGACACCATCGAGGTTCAAGTCGAGCACTGCGACCTGCGCTCCACAGGTTCGGAGGAGCTCGACTGTTGCCGCACCGATGCCGCTTGCGCCGCCAGTGACCAAGGCCACCCGGCCGCCGAAGTCGTACGTATTCACAGCGTTCTTATAACTGGCCGTGCGAAGCCGCGCTCGCCGCGATGAAGCGAGCGAGCGCGGCCCGCCTGTTGCCGGACGGCTAGACGCCGCTCGGGATCAGGACATCGTGCGGAAGAACGTCCGCACCGACGATCGACCCGGTCTCGCTCGGGGTCCGCATCTTGACGGGCTCCTCAGGCCCGGGGACGGAGTCTTTCAGTCGTGCGATGACGCGTCCCGCCTCGACACGCGCGGGGTAATCGTGCACCGGGAGAACGAACGTGTGCTGGAGTGCCTTCTTGACTGCCGCCTTCTCCTGACGCTTCGTGTTCGCATGGTTACCCGTCGGTTGCGGCTCGAATTCGAGAATCTGGTAGAGCGGTTCGACGATCTGGTTCTGGATGTCGTAGATGACGTCGCCGCAGATGCACGCGGTCCCTTCGGCGGTATCCACCAGGACGTTCATCGATCCCTCGGTGTGTCCGCCCGCAGACTCGCAGCGTACGCCGGGGATGATCTCTTCGGGACCGGAAAGCTCCAGATCGAGCAGCCGCAGCGCTCCGGGAGTGTGCAAGCGGTCGATCAGATGCTTGACGTACTCCGCGGGATACTGCTCGCCCATCAGGCCGGAGACGGAGAACTCGAGCTCGCGCCGATTGACGACGACGGTCGTCGTGATCGGGAAACGATTGTCCTGGCCCGCGTGGTCGATGTGCAGGTGCGTGTGCAGAACCCAGCGGATGTCCTTGGGCTCGAGGTCGTAGTTCTCGAGCTGGTGCTCGAGCTCCATCTCCTCGGTCACATATCCGGTCATACCGAGCCGGTCCATGATATCCGCGTGGCTGGCTCCCGTGTCGACGAGGACAGGCTCCTTCCCGCCGAGGATCAGGAAGCCAAATGTGGGAATGCGTGTGCGGACTCCCATGTTGCGGCCGAGCACGAGGAAGCTCGACTCGATGTCGATGTCGATGAGGTTGAGCAGTTTGATCTCGAGGGCCATCCGACTCTCCTTTCCGCGTGACCCCAGCGTGCAGGGGGTTGGTATATGCCTCGTCTACACCGATGTCAATGCCGAACCGACGTGGGTGGTCCGAACCCTGGGTTGGGCTCTAAGCTGTGGTCCAGGTGTTCGATCCAACCGCCGATTACCCGCTCGGCGCGAGGCGACCCGACCTCGTCCAAACGCCCGGCGGCCACTCGCTCGACGAGCTGACGCTCGAGGCCCTGCGGGCCGGGCGGTTGGTTGCCGCGGACATGCGCGCGACGGCGAAGACGCTCGGGTTACAGGCGGAAGTCGCCCTCGCCGCCGGACGAGCGCCACTCGCCTCGAACCTCGGACGAGCTGCCGAGCTCACTGCGATTTCTGACGAGCTGATTCTGGAGATCTACACGGCGCTTCGCCCGCACCGGTCGACCGGGGACGAGCTCGAGCGGTGGGCCGAACGACTCGAGCACGAATTCGATGCGCCGCGGACGGCGGCATTCGTCCGCGAGGCGAAGGCCGTCTACGTCGACCGCGGCTTTCTCCGCCGTCGGTGAGCGGGCGAAGACCCCGGCGGTCCAGGCGGTTCGCCGAGCGCGAGCGGCGCGAGCTGCGCCGCGAGGTTCTGATCGCGCCGCATCCCGACCTCGGGCTCGTCGCGATGAACGGTCCGAACGATCCGGAGCCTGGGCTGAAGGTCGAGCAGGGGCGAGTCGTGTGGCTCGACGGACGGAGCGAGGAGGAGTTCGACGCCATCGACCATTTCATCGCGCGCCACGGTCTCGATCTCGACGCAGCGGCCGAGGCCATGGCTCTAGATGACGTGGGGCTCGCCCGCCGGCTCGTCGATGTGGACGTGCCGCGTGAAGAGCTCGTCCGGCTTGCACGCGGGCTCACGCCCGCGCGGCTGGCGCGCGTGGTTTCCCTGCTTGATCCCGTCGAGATGATGTTCGCCCTCAAGAAGCTGCGCGCCCGGCGCGCTCCGGCGAACCAGGCGCACGTCACCAATCTGAAGGAGAACCCGGCGCTGCTCGCGGCCGACGCCGCCGAGGCCGCGGCGCGTGGCTTCGCCGAGATCGAGACGACCGTCGGCGTCTCGCGCTATGCGCCCTTGAACGCGATGGCGATTCTCGTCGGCTCGCAGACAGGGAGACCAGGCGTGCTGACGCAGTGCGCGATCGAAGAGCGCCGGTCGCTGCAGCTGGCGATCCAGGGGATCACCACCTACGCGGAGACGCTGTCGGTCTACGGCACGGAGCCGGTGTTCGTGGACGGCGACGACACGCCCTGGTCGAAGGGCTTTCTCGCCTCGGCCTACGCGTCGCGCGGGATCAAGGTGCGTTTCACTTCCGGCGGCGGCTCCGAGGCGCTGATGGGGCACGCGGGTGGGTGCTCGATGCTCTATCTCGAGGCGCGTTGCTTGTCTCTCGCGCGCGCGGCGGGCGCGCAAGGCGTGCAGAACGGGGCGATCTCGTGCGTCGCGCTCGTGATGAGCGTTCCGGCGGGATCGCGTGAGATCCTAGCCGAGAACCTGCTCGCAGCCTGGCTCGACCTCGAGGTCGCTTCCGGAAACGACGCGATCGCCTCGCACTCTCCGACCAGACGCACGGCCAAGTTGATGGGGCAGTTCCTTCCAGGAACCGACTTCGTCACGTCAGGGTGGAGCGTGATGCCGCGCTACGACAACATGTTCGGGGGCGGCAACTACGACTCCGACGACATCGACGAATGGCTGACGATCCAACGCGACTGGCAGGTCGACGGCGGCATCGAGCCGCTGAGCGAGGGCGAAGCCATCCGGGTGCGCGAGCGTGCGGCGCGTGCGATCCAGGCTGTCTTCGCCGCCCTCGACTTTCCTGCGATCACGGACGAGGAGGTCGAGGCCGCGACGTATGCGCTGGACAGCCGCGACCTGCCTGACCGTGATCGCGCCGCCGATGTCGCCGCGGCCGACCGGGTGCTGGCAGAGGGAATCAGCGGCCTCGACGTTGCGCGCGAGCTCGACCGGCACGCCTTCACCGACGTCGCCGAGGCGATCCTGGGAATGCAGCGCCAGCGCGTCTCGGGCGACTATCTCCAGACCTCGGCCATCATCGGGCCGACCGGTGCGGTCAGCTCCGCCGTCAACGATCCGAACCGCTACTCCGGGCCCGGCACCGGCTACCGCCTTGACGGCGAACGGTGGCAGCTCCTGCAGCACCTTCCGCACGAGCTTGACGCGCGGGCCTTGGACGAGGCGGCGGACGCTCAGGAGCCCGTGGTGGTGGAGAAGCATGTTGCCATAGTAGGCAACGAGGCGGACGACGTCGTGATCGCGCTGGGGCCGGCGTTCGCCGACGGGCTGCGCACGACGATCGGAGGCCTGGCTCATCAGGACGTGCTCGAGGCGCTGATCCAGGGAGTGCGAGACGCGGGCGCGGTGCCGCGCCTCGTCCGCGTGCGCCGCGCGTCCGACGTGGCCTTCATCGGCCACGACGGCGCCGCCCTCGCCGGCTCCGGCGTTGCGATCGGCATCCAGTCCAAAGGGACGACGGTCATCCACCGAGCCGACCTCCAGCCGCTCGACAACCTGGAGCTCTTCGGCATGGCGCCGTCGCTGACGCTCGACTCGTATCGCGCAATCGGCCGCAACGCCGGCGGGTACGCGCTGAAGCAGCGCGTCGGCCCCGTGCCGACGGTGATGGACAACTTCGCGCGCGCGAAGCTGATCGTTCGCACCACTCTGTTACACGCGCGCGAGACGGCCGCGATCACGCCCGGCGCGCCGGCGGTGGAGCTAGAGCTCGCTTGACCTAGAGGGGCGGTGTCTTGTCCGCCGGCCAGGGCACTCCGCCGACGCCCCAATTCTTCGGCGAGTGTCCTTCGACGACAACCCACGTGTGTTCGCGCAGACCTTCGGTCGTCGCTTCGCAGAGCGCATCCGTGAGCCCTGCGATCAGCTTGCGGCTCGTCTCATCGTCCATCCTGAAGTCGAACAGCTTGACCTCGATCAGCGGCATGGTGCTAGCCCGAAGGCTTGCCCGCGACCCCCCAGTGCTTGGGTGGGACGCCCTGAATGACGACGTGGATGTGCTCCTTCGCCGCGCCGCTCGACTCGTGTAGGGCGTCCGTGAGCGCCTCGATCATCTTCGGCACGGATTCGTCGGTCACCCTGTGGTCGTAGAGCTTGACTTCGATCATCGGCATTGCGTGCTCCTTTCTTGCGTGCAGGTCAGCGCTCGACGTGACCGCTGCCGCCGTCGGCGCCGAGCACGAGATCGCGATCCTGATCGGGAACGTGGTCGAGCGGCACGGGGGCGAGTGCTTCGAAGAAGGTCACCCCGTTCTCGGAGTAGAGGCTGTGCTGGACGCCGCGATTGATGACGATCACGTCGCCGGCCTTCACGTCGCGGGTGTTGCCTGCGACGGTGATCCTGACCTCACCGTCGATGATCGCCATGACCTGTTCGGTGTGCTCGTGGTTGTGGTCCGGCACCTGCTTCCCCGGCTCGTACGTGACGCGGCAGAGCAGGATCTGCTCACCGCCGATCGCATGCAGCCGGACGCCGTCGACGAACTGCCATGCGTCGACGCCGTTCCACGTTCGAAACGGCGTCTCGGCATCAGCCATCTGTCTCGAAGAAGCCCTTGCCGCCGTCCGAGCTCACCGTCCGGATCGAAACCGGGTCGTCGAAGATGACGCGCTTGCCGTCGCGCCGTGGCTCCTTCTCTCCGTCGAGCGCGCGCAGGACCCGCTCCGGCGTCGCCGGCAGCTGGGTCACCCAGACGCCGACGGCGTCGTAGATCGCGGACACGATTGCCGG
>JALYST010000118.1 GCA_030854665.1 Actinomycetota bacterium | reverse complement strand
CAACCATCCCTTGACCGGGTATCGCCCGGTGCCGTGTAATCGACGAATGAGGACGACCCCAAGAGGAGGCACTACATGACAATTCGTGGGAGGTGGGCGTTCGCCACGGCTGGGCTGCTGGCGCTCGTCCTGGTCGGGAGCGCGCTCGCGGCGACGGCGGGGCACCGCACCGCACAGGCGAAGGCACCGATCATCATCGGTTGGGCATTCGACGGGAAAGGCGCCATGGCGCCGTTCGACGGCCCTGCCCTGGCCGCGGCACAGCTGCGCGTCGCGCAGGTCAATGCGAAGGGTGGCGTGAACGGTCGGAAGCTGCAGATCCGTACGTGCGACACCCAGCAGAACGCAGCAGCGAGCGCAAAAGCATGTGCGTTGCGCCTGCTCGGTCAGAAGGCCAACGTCCTCTTCACGACCTGTGACGTTGACTTCGCGGCTCCGGTCGTAAGAGCGGCGATCGACCGAGGTGTCCTTGCGATCGCTCCGTGCATCGGCACCGATCAGATGGGCCCGAAGCGCTTCGGCGCGAAAGGGCGCCTGGCGTTCAGTTTCGGCAACGTCGCGCAGGACGAAGGCTCCGCGATGGCGCAGTACGCGTGGAGCAAGGGCTGGAAGTCGGCCGCACTGGCGACAGACACCGTCATCGTCTACTTCAAGAACGTCGTTCAGGCCTTCGAGGTGAGGTTCAAGCAGCTCGGCGGCAAGATCGTCGCGAAGGAGTCGTACCAGTCGCTCGGCGGCAACAACGTTCAGAACGCCGTCAGCCGTCTCAATGACGTCAAGGCGGACGTGATCGTCACGTCGACCGCAGGCGCGTTCGGAGCGTTGTCGACTCTCATCTCCGGATTGCGATCGCTCGGGAACAACACCCCGATCATCAACTCCTGGGCCGGCGACGGCACGTACTGGCTGCCGACCAGCCCGAAGGTGACGAACTACTGGTTCGTGACGTACGCCTCCGTCTTCGGCGACGACCCGAACCCGGCGGTCAATGCCCTCGCGACGAAGGTCAAGGCGGGGACCGGTGGCTTCATCACCGGGCCGTCCGCCATCGACGGTCTCGTCACGGCGATCAAGCGTGCCAACGGGTCGACGAAAGGGGCTGCACTGTCGAAGGTGATGGAGAAGTTCAAGAAGGTGCCCACGATCTCGGGCAACGTCAGCTTCTCCGCGAAATACCACACGGTGTTCGGTCGCCGGTACCGCGTGATCCGGATCCAGGACAACGTGCCGAAGGTCGTCGGCACGATCGTGGCCAAGGTCGTAGCGAAGATCTAGATCTTGCCGGAAACGAACGGCGACGAAACGACAAGGAGGCCCGGGGACACACTCCGGGCCTCCTCCGTGTCACGGTCCTTCGAGGGTGTCCATGCCCTCCGCGACGTCACGCTCGAGTTGAGGAGGCGAGAGGTCGTGGGCCTGATCGGTCCAAACGGGGCAGGCAAGTCGACGCTCGTGAACCTGCTGAGCGGCTTCGACCGCCCGAGCGCAGGGACGGTCGAGCTGGAGGGCCGAGACGTCACGCGCTGGAGCCCGAGCCGGCGGGGGAGGCATGGGCTGGCCAGAACCTTCCAGCACAGCCATGCCTTCCGGTCGCTGTCGGTGCAGGAGAACGTCGAGGTGGCGGCGCTGGGTGTCGGCACGGCCGCTCGCGAGGCTCGGAGGCGGGCGGTGGAGTTGCTCGAAACCCTCGGGCTGACGGCGCATGCGGATGCCCGGGCGGACACGCTCGCCCAAGGTGACGAACGGCGACTGGGTGTCGCGCGCGCCCTCGCGACGAACCCGCGCTTCGTCCTGCTCGACGAGCCCGCGGCCGGCCTGCCCGAGGCCGAGATTCCCGAGCTTGCGGATGCAGTCCGCTCCGTCCGAGATGAGCACGACGCGGGCGTGCTCCTGATCGACCACAACATGGCGCTGATCATGGAGATCTGCGATCGCATCTACGTGCTCGACCAGGGACGGGCGCTCGCCGAAGGAACGCCGCAAGAGATTCGCGCCAATCTCGACGTTGCTGCGGCCTACCTGGGTGAGAGCGCCGTGCAGGAGGAGACATGACCGTCCCTCGCCTTCGGCTCGCTCTCGTGGGGGAAACCATGTTTTCCCCACGAGCCCCCTTCTTTAGAAGTCGCCTCAGGGGTCCTGGCGATGCGACCGCCGCCAACACCCCTGAGGAGAAACAAGGGGGAAACCTCCCGGTTTCCCCTTACGACCCTTCCACCGCTCATAGGCCAGAGGTCGGCCTATGAGCGCGCCTGCGCTTGCCGTCGAAGATCTCGAGGTTCGGCACGGAGCTGTGACGGCGGTGCGCGGTCTTTCCTTCGAGGTCGGCCACGGTGAGATCGTCGGATTGATCGGGCCGAACGGGGCCGGGAAGTCGTCGACGCTGCACGCCATCATGGGTGCGATCCGGCCCGCCGGCGGCGACGTGCGTGTCAACGGGATCTCAGTGGTCGGCCGACGGCCCGAGGACGTGGCGCGGCGGGGTGTCGCGCTCGTGCCGGAAGGGAGGCGCATCTTTGCCGAACTGACCGTGGAGGAGAACCTCTTGCTCGGGCTCGCTGGGCGACGCAGGCGGGAGGGCGTGGCGGAGGACACGCGACAGGTATACGACCTGTTCCCCGTCGTCGAGGAAGCTCGCCGCCGGAAGGCAGGGACGCTCTCCGGCGGGCAGCAGCAGCAGCTTGCGATCGCGCGGGCGCTGGTTGCCGATCCCGAGGTCCTGCTCCTCGACGAGCCCTCTCTCGGCCTCGCGCCACGCGTGGTCGACCTGGTCTTTGAGGCCCT
Organism: Actinomycetota bacterium; assembly: GCA_030854665.1. Taxonomy (GTDB): domain Bacteria; phylum Actinomycetota; class Thermoleophilia; order Gaiellales; family Gaiellaceae; genus 3-1-20CM-4-69-9. The sequence goes on along the minus strand of JALYST010000118.1, from coordinate 16,049 downwards.
CGCCACCATCCGTGAGCGTGGTCTCGCGATCCTGCTCGTCGAGCAACGTGCACAGCGCACGGTTGCGTTCGCAGACCGCTCGCATGTCTTATCGAAGGGGCAGTTGCGCCTGACCCTCGGGCCCGAGTCGGCAGGAGACACCGACGCGCTGGTGAGCGCGTATCTCGCATGACGCTCGCTCTCCTCGGCATCGACTGGCAGACGCTCGCCGACGGAGTTGGCCTCGGCGCGATCTATGCCCTCATGGCCGTCGGCATCGGCCTTGTCTTCGGCGTCCTGAGGCTTGTCAATTTTGCCTACGGACAGCTGGTGATGGCCGGCGCGTACGCGCTCGCGTTCGCCTCCGAGCGCGGCTGGCCCGTCTCTGTCGGGATCGTCCTCTGCTTCGCGGTCGTTCTCGTGCTCTCGCTGCTCATGGACCGCGTTGTCTTCCGGCCGTTACGCGGACAATCGCCTGCCGTGATGCTCGTCGCGACGTTCGCCGTCGCATTCCTGTTGCAGAGCATCGCGTTGTTGTGGTTCGGTCCCCTCGGGAAGATCTCGGCGTCGCTCGCGACCTTGAATCAGCCGGTGACGATCTCCGACGTCGACATCCGCAAGATCGCGATCGTCGCGACGGCTCTGGCCGCTGCCTGTCTGCTCGCCCTCGTCCTGCTGCTCGGGCGCACCCGCGTCGGACTGCACATGCGTGCTGCTGCCATGGACTTTCGAACGGCCGAGCTGCTCGGCGTGCGGGCAGGGCGCGTGATCGGCGCCGCCGTGCTGATCTCGGGCTTGCTTGCAGCCGTCGTCGCGGTGATGCTCACCGTGCAGACACCGCTCGTCACGCCGGACTTCGCGCTGCGGGACACGATCCTCGTCCTCGCGGGCGTCGTGCTCGGCGGCATGAACCGCCTCGTCCCTGCGACCCTCGGGGGGTTCGCGATCGGCTTCGCATCCGGGCTGCTCGGAGGTGCCCTGCCGACCGACCAGAGCCAGTACCTGCCCTCGTTCCTGTTCGCGGCAGTCATCCTCGTCCTCCTGATCCGACCCGGCGGGCTCTTCACGCGCGAGGGCGGGCACGCGGTAGATCGCGTATGAGGCGCGTCGATCCCGTCATTCAGCTGCTCGCGCCGATCGTGCTCGTCGCCGTCGCTGCGTTCGTCGGGACGATCGTCTCGACATCCACGGAGACCTACGTGATCAACGCGCTCGTGAACGTCGCGATCGTCGTTGCGCTCTACGTCTTCATCGGCAACTCCGGTGTCCTCTCATTCGGTCACATCAGCTTCGTCGCCGTCGGAGCGTGGGCCGCCGGCGTGCTCTCGATGCCGGTGGAGGAGAAGCCCGCGATTATGCCGAACCTCGCGGGCCTTCTCCGCGACCACACGATCGGTAACGTCTGGTCGCTTGCACTCGCAGCCGCAGTTGGTGCCGCATTTGCACTCGTCGTCGGCCTGCCGCTGATGCGCCTCTCCGGACTGGCGGCAGGGATCGCGACGTTCGGCGTCCTCGAGATCACTCACAACGTCCTGCGCTACTGGGAGAAGATCGGGCCGGGGCTGAACACGTTCTCAGCAGTCCCCGAGACGACAGGGCTCCTGCAAGCTGCGCTCGGGGCAGCACTGGCCGTCGTCGTTGCCTTCGCCTACAAGCGCAGCCGGTTCGGCAGGCTCCTCAGCGCAACGCGCGAGGATGCGGCCGCGGCCCGGGCGGTGGGTGTGTCCGTGTACCGCCAGCGGCTGATCGCTTTCGTACTCTCCGGCGCCCTGGCGGGGTTCGCGGGCGGGCTCTACGTCCACCTGCTCCCTGTGAACACCCAGTCCGTGTATCTCGACCTCACCTTCATTACGCTCGCGATGCTCGTGATCGGCGGCGCGACAAGCCTCTGGGGCGCAGTCGTCGGAGCGCTGGTGGTCAGCGCGGTCGACTCTGTCCTCGCCGAGTCCGAGAGCGGCATCCACGTCTTCGGGCAGTCGCTCGACCTCCCGGCCGGCACGAGGATCGTGGTCGTCGGAGCCTTCATGGCCCTCGTGTTGATCCTCCGTCCCGCAGGGCTTACGGGAGGCCGCGAGCTCTCGTTGCGGCAGCGCCGGACCTCGCGCGTTCTGACAAAGTTCGCAAAGTGACAGATCCAAAGTTCGAGCAACTGAAACGGCGGCTCGCCGAGACCCATGACCTGACGAAAGCCGCCACCCTTCTGTTCTGGGATCAGCGCGTGATGATGCCGCCGGGCGGCGCAGAGGCTCGCGCCGAGGCGAGCGCCACCGTCTCCCGCCTGGCGCAGGAGCGATTCGTGGCCGAAGACCTCGGGCGCCTCCTGGACGACCTGCACGGCCTCGAGGAGAGCTCGGACTACGACTCTTTCGAGGCGAGTTTGATCCGCGTGACACGGCGTGACTACGAGAAGGCCACGCGCGTTCCGCCGGAGCTCGTGGGGGAGATGAGCCGCACTTCGACGCTTGCCCTCGCCGCGTGGGGGCCCGCGAAGGAGGAGTCGAACTTCGAAGCATTGCGGCCGCATCTCGAAAAGAACCTGGAACTGCGCCACCGCTACGTCGAGTGCTTCGACCCGCCTGACGAGACGTACGACGTTCTCCTCGACAACTTCGAGCCAAACATGAAGACGGCGCAGGTGCGGGAGATCTTCGACGAGCTCAAAGAACACCTGGTTCCGCTGATCAAGGAGATCGCGGACGCAGGGGAGACCGACGACTCGTTCCTGCATGGGAAGTTCGACGAGGAAGCCCAGCGAGCCTTCAGCCTCGACGTGTTGAGGCGTTTCGGCTACACGGAGGACGAGTGGCGGCTCGACCAGACCGCGCATCCCTTCATGACAACCCCGGGCCATCGTGACATTCGGCTGACCACGAACTTTCGCCCGGACGACCTCAGCTCGCTCTTTGGGACGATGCACGAGTTCGGGCACGGTGTCTACGAGTGGGGCGTCGACGCGTCGCTCGCGAGGACACCGCTCCACTCAGGGGTATCGCTCGGCCTCCACGAGTCGCAGAGCAGGACGTGGGAGAACCTCGTCGGGCGCAGCCGCTCGTTCTGGCGCTACTTCTATCCGCGGCTTCAGGACGCTTTTCCGTCGCAACTCGGCTCCGTCGATGAGGAAGCGTTCTACCGGGCGGTGAACAAGGTGCAGCCTTCCCTCATCCGCATCGACGCGGACGAGGTGACCTACAACCTGCACATCATCCTGCGCTTCGAGCTCGAGCAGGACCTCATCGACGGCCGTATCGCCGTCGCAGACCTGCCGGAGGCCTGGAACACGCGAATGCACGAGTATCTCGGGGTCGACGTTCCCGACGACGCCCACGGCGTGCTTCAGGACATGCACTGGGCGGCCGGCGGCTTCGGGTATTTTCCGACCTACGCCCTCGGCAACGTGATCTCGGTGCAGATCTGGGAGCGAGCGAAGGAAGACCTCGGCCATCTCGACGATCAATTCGAGCAGGGGGAGTTCGGCGAGCTGCGCGAATGGCTGCGGGAGCACCTCTATCGAATGGGCCGCAAGTTCACGCCGCAAGAGACGATCGAGCGGGTCACCGGCAGCCCCATCGACGCAAAACCGTACGTGCGCTACCTGCGCGAGAAGCTCGCCCCCCAGGCCGTTTGACGGTCGCGATGGAATCGCCGCTGCTCGAGCGGCTGAAGGCCGTCCTTGCGGAGATCGCGGACATCTATCACGCGGAGCAGATCCTCGAATGGGATTCACGCGTGTCGATGCCGCATGCCGGCGCGAAGGCTCGAGCGGACGCGTCGTCGACTCTGACGCAACTGGCACACCGGCGCTTCGTCTCGGACGAAGTAGGCAAGCTGCTCGATGATCTGGACGCTGCGGGCCACGATCCCGACTCGGTCGAGGGAGCACTGATCCGGATCACGCGGCGCGAGTGGGAGCGCGCGAGCCGGATCCCATCGGAGCTAGCTGGCGAGATGGTGCAGGTCAGCGGCGTGGCGGTGGCCGCGTGGGACGAGGCGAAGGCTGCGTCGGACTTCGAGTCCTTCCGCCCTCATCTCGAGCGTCAGCTCGAGCTCAAGCGCCGGTATATCGCATGCTTTCCCGAGACGGAAGAGCCATACGACGTTCTCCTCGACGAGTACGAGGAAGGGTTCACGACGATGCAGGTCGAGGAGATCTTCGGGCGCCTCAAGGGTGAGCTCATGCAGCTCGTAGACCGGCATCGAGGGGATGTGGTCGAGGAGATCCCCGGCCCGTACCCGGTCGAGCGCCAGCAGGAAGCAGGGCGCCTGGTGCTCGAGGCGTTTGGCTATGACCCGGAGTCCTGGCGGCTCGACGAGACGCCGCACCCGTTTGCCGCAAAGCCGGGCGCCGGCGACATCCGTCTGACGACTCACACGGACGAGCGGGATCTCACCTCGCTCTTCTCGACCATGCACGAGTTCGGACACGGCGTCTATGAGTTCGACATCGACCGTTCGTTCGCGCGCACGCCGCTCGGCCGGGGGACGTCGAGCGCGATCCACGAATCACAGAGCCGGACATGGGAGAACCTCGTCGGGCGGAGCCACGGCTTCTGGCGGTGGTTCTATCCGCAGTTGCAGGGCCTCTTTCCCGAGGCCTTGGGCGGCGTCGACGAGGGCTCGTTCGTGCGCTCCGTGAGCGCCGTACGGCCCGGGTTGATCCGCGGCGATGCCGACGAGGTGACCTACGGGCTCCACATCATCCTGCGCTTCGAGCTCGAACGGGAGCTCCTCGCCGGCACCGTCGCAGTGGGCGACCTGCCGGAGGTCTGGAACGTGCGCATGAAGGAGTCCTTAGGTGTAGACGTCCCGGACGACGCGCACGGCGTGCTGCAGGACATGCACTGGGCGGGCGGGCTCTTCGGGTACTTCCCGACCTATCAGTTGGGCAACGTCATCTCCGTGCAGATCTGGGACTGTGCGCGTAGTCAGTTTGGTGAGCTCGAGGAGAACTTCGCGCGCGGGGAGTTCGGTCCGCTGCGAGACTGGTTGAGCGAACAGATCTACCGCCATGGCAGCAGATACCGGCCGTCGGAATTGCTGCGACGCGTGACCGGGTCCGACATCGACCCCGAGCCGTACCTGAAGTACCTCAACGCGAAGTTCGCGTGAGAGCCTGCGTCATCGGTGCGGGCGCGATCGGCAGCCTCTTTGCCGCCCATCTCTCGACGGTCGCCGACGTGCTCGTGCTCACGCGCCGCCAGGAGCATGCGCAGGAACTGAACGACCACGGGCTTCGCGTCAGCGGAAAGCACGGGTTCACCGCGCGCGTGACGGCGGCGTCCGATCCGCGCGACCTTCCCGACTTCGACGTCGGCATCATCGCGACGAAGGCGACCGGCCTCGAAGGCGCGGCCGAGTCCCTCGCGGGCCTGTTCGCGGGCGCGACGATCATGACGGTCCAGAACGGCCTCGGTGCCGAGGAGATCGTCCACCGCTATGGCGACTGGCCGTTGATCTCGGCGGTGACCTTCATGAGCGGGACGAAGCACTCGGACTCGCATGTCGAGTACATCCTGGACACGCCCACGTGGCTCGGGCCGTACGGAGAAACACCTTACGAGCGTGTGCAGGAGCTCGCACAACTCCTGGTGGACGCGGGATTGAAAGCGGAGGCTCTGCCTGACCTGCTCCCCGCGCAGTGGTCGAAGCTCATCTTCAATGCAACCGTCAACGGTGTCGCCGCCCTGACGGGCCTTCCTCACGATGCGCACTTCGCCGCCGAGAGCGGGGAGGCGGATCTCGGCCATCTCGTCCACGCGCTCGTCGACGAGGGCAAGAGTGTTGCCGCGGCGGCGAGCGTCGCGCTGCACGACGATCCCTGGGAAATGAACGTCCTCGCAACCAAACGTGGGAGCGCGCACTATCCGTCGATGCTCGAGGATGTCGAAGCTCGGCGGCCGACGGAGGTCGAGTTGATCAACGGCGCACTTGTGCGAGAGGCGGAGCGCTGTGGGGTGGACGCTCCTCTGCACACCGCGCTGTACCGGCTCGTCGCAGCGAGAGAGGCGTCGTACTCATGAGACTGTGTGTGGTCGGCTGCGGCGCGGTCGGCTCGCTCTTCGCCGCGCACCTCGCTCGGCTCGACGACGTGGAGGTCTGGGCCTACGACCTCTTCAGGGAGCACGTCGAGGCGATCAACCGCAACGGGCTGCGCCTGAGCGGTGCAGGTGAGACGCTCGGGCGGCTGACGGCGACCTCGGACCCGACCGAGCTCCCGGCCTGCGACTTCGGAATCGTGGCGACGAAGGCCATGCACACTGCGCCTGCGATCGAGGCGACCGCGGCGGCGTTCGAGTACGGGTGTGTGGCGACCGTCCAGAACGGCCTTGGCAACGAGGAAGCGATTGCAAAGCACGTCGAGTGGGTGATTCGGGGTACGACGTTTCCTGCCGGCAAGCTGCTCGAGCCGGGCCACGTCCAGTGGGACGTCAAGGGCGACACGACGCTCGGGCCGTTCGAGCCCCGACCTGCCCCTCTCGGCGAGATCGAGCGTCTCGCCGATGCATGCACCCGAGCGGGCATGCCGACGACGGCAGTGCCGGACGCCCGAGGACCGCAGTGGCGGAAGGTCATCTTCAACGCCGCCACGAATCCGGTCGGCGCGCTCACGCGCCTGACGCACGGGCGCGTGTGTGAGGACCCCGAGCTGCGCCGGTTTGTCAGCGGCCTCGTGGACGAGGGCAAATCCGTCGCCGCCGCGCAGGGGATCGAGCTCGACGCCGATCCGGAGGACCTGATCGACCATGCGGCGAAGCCGGAGGTCGCCTATGACCACAAGGCATCCATGCTCCAGGACGTCGAAGCTCGCCGTCCGACGGAGATCGACTACTTGAACGGCGGCATCGTCCGCTTCGGCGCGGAGCACGGCGTCCCGACGCCGCTGAACCGCGCGATCTGGTCGCTCGTGAAAGGGTTGGAACAGTCATGGTGAGCCGCGAGGAAGTCGACCGCCGCTACGGACTCGTCCGGAAGGCGATGGCGGAGCAGCACCTGGACGCGGTGCTCGTCTGCGGCTCCGAGTACAGCGGCTTCGAGGGCGCGGTCACCTACATGTCGGGCTTCGTGATCGTCCACCGTTATGCCTATGTCCTGTTCCCGCGCGAGGGCGACCCCACGATCATCTTCCCAACCGAGGCGCGCTATGTCGGGGAGCACGGGACCTCGTGGATCGAGGACCAGGTGTTCGTGGATCGACCCGGCAAATACATCGGCGACCGGCTGGCAGCACAGCGTGTGGGGGTGTACGGCCTCGGCTACGTGATGGCGGTGCGCGACTTCGAGGTCGCGCACCTCCGCGGGGAGTTCCTGCCGTTCGACCTCGAGTTCGACCTGGCACGGGCAGTCAAGAGCGCGGAGGAGATCGAATCCGTGCGCGACTCGGTGCGCATAAACACTGAGGGTTTCTGGGCCTTTCTGGAGGCTTACCGGCCCGGCAAGTCGGCGGCGGAAGTGCTTGCTCCTGCAGAGCGTCTCTTCGTCGAGGAAGGCTGCGGGCGGCTGACGATGAACATGGTGCTGATCGGACCGGAGTTCGCGATGGCTCGCAAGCACATGATTCTCGGTGACTTCTGCATCCCGTCGCTCGAGATCGCCGGTCCTGGCGGACACTGGGTCGAAGTGTCGCGGGCACTCGGGGAGCCCAATGCGGAAGTGAGCAGGATGCTAGAGGCCTACGAGGAGTACTTCGAGGCCGCAAAGTCGGCTCTCCGCCCGGGGGCAACCGCTCACGACGTTCACAGGGCGGTCTCGAAGGGTTTCACCGATCGCGGCTACCACCTCGGCCATGTGACTGGACACTCGATCGGCATGACGATGATCGAGCATCCAAAGATCGGTGAAGGGGTCGAGACGGAGATCTGCGAGAACATGGTCTTCTCGATGCACCCCCACGTCATTGCGGACAACGGCGTGGACTGCCTCTACATGCAGGACACGTGGCTCGTCACCGCGGACGGCGGCGAACCGCTCGCAGGATTGCCGATGCGGATCTTCCGCGCAGGCGAGTCCCGCAGTTAGAGCTGGGCCAACTGCTCGTTTTTTCTGCCGTGCCTCAGCGACACTCGTCTCGAGACGGCTCAAGAACACGCGGAATCCGAGGACGTACACAGCCGTGACGAGCGCAACCCCGAGAACCACGAAGTCGTGGAAGAGGAGCGCGGCGACTACGCCGATGCAGGCAAGAATCACAAGATGACGCACGGACAGCCATCTGGCGAACCAGCCGCTTCGCGCCGTTTGCAGCCTCTGCTCTCTCCTGTCGATCACCTCGAGCGCAAGGGGCGCATCACGCGCATCGGCCACAGCCTGGCCTCGAGCGACTGGACGGACGATGCGGCGCCGCTGCTCGACGGGGACGCTCCGCCACTTTCGGACCCATTCGTCGTCGCGGCGGTTCAACTAGCCGACTTCGGCGTGAATCCGACCGCTCGACTCTCTGAGCCGCCCGCCGTCGCGACCCGCGCGCACGGCCATGATCTCAGCGAGGATCGAGAGCGCCGTCTCTGCCGGCGAGTGTGCACCGATGTCGAGGCCGGCAGGGCCGTTGATCCGGTCGAGCGCAGACTCGTCGACGCCTGCTTCGAGCAGTCGTTCGCGACGGCGTTCCTGATTCCGCCGGGAGCCGAGCGCACCGACGTAGAACGCATCCGTTGTGAGCGCCCCGACGAGCAGGGGGACATCGAACTTGTCGTCGTGGGTGAGGACGACGATCGCCGTCGCGTGGTCTGGCTGCACTTGCCCGAGCGTCTCCTCGGGCCAGGCAACGATCACCTGGTTCGCATTCGGCAGGCGCTCAGGAGTGGCAAACCGGCCGCGGGCGTCTGCGACGATCGTGTGCCACCCGAGTCCGCGGGCGGCCGCACACAAGGCGTCCGCAGTGTCGACGGCGCCGTACACGAGGAGCCGCGGGGGCGGACCGAAGACGTCCGCGAAGACGCGCCGCCCTGCGAGCTCGACAACCTTGCTGTGACCTCCTCGGATCAACTCGTCGGCGACCGGGTCTTCACCGTGGCGCACGAACCGCGACGTGCCTTCGGCGAGGTCCGTGAGGACAACGGCGCAGCCTTCCTCGCGAACGATCTCGCCGAGCTGTTCGAGCAGCTCTGTCGCGGGCTCGTCGACCCAGACGTCGATCTCGCCGCCGCAGGGGAGCCCCACGCTGAGGGCAAGGTCATCGGAGATCCCGTACGTGAGCAGCTGGGGGTGGCCGCCGGCGAGAACCTGCCGTGCCGCCTCGACGACTTCGCTCTCGACACAGCCGCCCGAGACCGAGCCCGCGAGCTCTCCTTGCTCCGACACGATCAGCTTGGAGCCGATCGGCCGGGGAGCCGAGCGTCGAGTTGCGACGACGCGCGCCATCGCGACGCGGTCGCCGCGCGAACGCCAGCGGTCGAGCTCCGGGAGGATCTCCCTCACCGGCGAATCGTAGCCCTGCTGCTCGAGCGAGGGTCTAGTGAGCGCAGGCGCAGATCGTCTCGCCGAGCTCCGACCGCTCCAGCTTGAGGCCGCAGCGCGCGCAGAGTGGCGGAGCGATCCGGGCCCGCAGGAGCAGCGCCCGCATCAGACTGGCCCAGAGAACCATGTAAGGGAGGAGGAGTTGGCCGCTCATGCTCCGGGTTATCGGCTCAAAAGCCGTCCGGGTTTAGCGCACGATCACGAGCTGGGTCATCCGGGCGGGGTGCAGCGAGCAGAACAGCCGGTAGATTCCGTGGCGGTTGAACCGGTACGTGAAGGTGCCGTCTTTCATGCTCGGAGACGCGAATCCCGCCGGGCCGCTCGCAAGCGTCACGTCGTGGTCGACGCCGCCGCGGAAGCGCCAGGTAAAGCTCGCCCCGCGCCGCAGAGAGACGCGTTGCGCGCCGAAGGCGTAGTCGCCGACCCAGGTGCTGCGGATGTCGCGGCGGAGCGGTCCCGCGGGACGCTTGAGCAGCTCGATGGTGACGCGATCCGCAGTAGAAGGCGCCGGCACCATCGAGGTGTACGCCGCGCACGAAGAGGCCGGGCCGGGCGCGAAGTACAGGACCATGATTCCCATCACGCGGACGTGAGGGCGCGAGTTGTCGTAGGTCGCGGTGAGCCGCAGGGTGTCGCCCGCGCGCACGGGCCTGCCGGCAGGGTCAGCGAGGCCCGTCATGTGCATCGGCCCCGGCTCGTGCAGGACGGGTCGTGGCTCTGTGAGGCCCCAGGTCGGATAGGACGTGAAGAGCGAGCCGCAGCTCGTGTCGGCGACGTCCAGCGAAACGCCGCCGCCGTGCATGTGGCCGCCGGCAGCGACGACATGACCGCTCTCCGGCATCCGGAAGTCGGCGGCGCGAGAGACGGTTGCACCGGGCTTTCCAATCCGGACCACGTTGAAGACGGGGTCGGCCCGGCAGTTCTCGACGTCGAGCCAGACGGGCTTGACGGCGGTGAGAGGTTCGCCGGTGACGTACCGCACCGTGTAACGGATCCTCACCACCATCGACTGCGGATGGTGGTTCATCAGCATGTAGAGAAGACCCCACGTGTCGGCCCCGCGGTTGGGGTAGCCGTAGCCCTCCGGTAGGGACAGGGCGAAGTGCTCTTCACCCTCGGCGTAGAACCGCTCTGCCCGCAGGTTTGAGGCGTTGCCCGAGTAGTCCTCGATGCCCGAGCACGTGTAGTCGGGCACACCCACCTTCGCGAAGACCACGTGATGCAGCATCACGTCCTGCATCGCGACCGGATTGCCCAGGACGTCCACGACCTCTGCACTCATGCCGACGACGTAGCCGTCCACCTTCGGTGAGGGCGCAAGGCGAACTCCTCGCGCGACCTCGAAGGCGGTCACCGTGATCGGCTCCGTCTGCAGAACGACGGTCTCGGTGCTCGCCGCGGCTCGACCGGGCAGGACGAGCGCCGCGAGGCCGGCCACGAGCAGCAGGCCCAGGATGAGGCGCATCGGAACGAATGTACCACCGGTGGGTGCTGGGTAGAATGGCCGCGTGGGCTGGCTGATGATCGCCCTTCTGGTTGGGACTGTTGCTGCCGTCATCGGCGCGGAATGGCCGCGGCTTTCCGGCCGATTCGGGAACGAGGCGCGACAGCGCCGAGAGCGCATGGAGCGCAAGAGCCAGCTGAAGCTGCTGAAGACGGAGACCGAGGAGTTCGCGGCGAGCGTCGAGCGGGACCTGGATGAGCTTCCGACGATCGAAGAAACAGACCGGAAGCGTTAGGTCCGAGGTCTAGGGCCGGACGAAGGTCGTCCGTAGCGTCCGGGTGTTCGGCAGGATGCGCGCGACGTTCTCCATGTTCTTCGCCTCCTGGTAGTCGGAGGCGGTGAAGCTCAGCGTGTGCCGGCCGCGCGCATCGCCCGCCAGAGACACGCGCGCCCGCCCGGACGCGAAGGAGACGGGAACGAAGTCGCCGTCGATCCGCGCCTGAAGCGAGAGCGGGTCGACCCCGGAGCCGCCGTCGCTGACGGCCAACTCGAGGAATCCGTTCCGAACGCCGAGCACTCGCACCGACGGAGGCTGGATGTCGCCCTGCCAGAACCGAAAGCGGAACGCACCCGATCGTGCGCCGCGCGGTGTATCGAAGACGATGTCGTACACGTCGGGACCGGGGAGGGCCACGCCGGCGACGAGCCGGTGCCGGCCATACCCGCTGCGGTATGGGTTCTGGTCGAACGGCAGGCCCGTGTAGCCGGCGAGCCGGTTCTCGTCGCCCCCGCGTACGACGCGGGGCTCGACCTGAACACCGCGGTTGCGCGTGATCACCGCCACCCCGAAGTTCGCAATCCGGCGCCGTATGTGGACGCGATACACGATCTCGCGGCCGGTCAGGCTGACCGGGAAGGCAGCGTGGCCGGGGAGGACGTCGGGATACCGATACGAGGACACGCGCGCGGCTCCGCGCGAAGTGTTCGCGGCGTACTCGCCAGGACGCACAAGCGCAACATGACGGTCGCGTCGAAGGCGTGGTCGTTCCACTCGAAGCCAGAACGGAATCCTGCGCCGGGCGCCGTCACGTGAAACGACCACGAAGCCGGTCACCTCACCCTCACGAGCGTTGCGCGGAACGACTGCGCGGACGGGAAGGAGCCCGGGCACGGTCGCCTGAGCCGGAAGCGAGAGCGGCGCACCGGCGATGCTGGTGGCGACGTTCCACAGACCTGCGCCTCCGCCCGCATCCGCCAGGCTCACCGTGCGTTGTACAGTCGCGCCCGGCTTGAGCAATCCGAACGAGACGTTCGTCGGACTCGCGAACACGAGCGGCTGATCGGCTCGAACGAGATTGATCCGGCCGCCGCCCTCACGCAACGGATTCACCTCGGCGGTGCCGCCGTTGCGAACTGGATCCCCGGTGAGAACTAGCGCAGACTTGATCTGCGACGGCGTCCACGTCGGGTGACGCTGTCGGAACAGTGCAGCCGCCCCCGCGACATGCGGTGCGGACATGCTCGTCCCGCTGCTCTCGACGAAGCCGCCGCCGGGCGCGGCCGATGCCACGCTCTGACCCGGTGCGGTGACGTCCGGCTTGAAGGTGAGCGAGTAGGGCGTCGGCCCGGCGGAGGAGAAATCCGCGATGTTGTCGACGTCGGGGCTGCCGTGGCCGCCGCTCGAGGCTGCGACGGAAATCACCTTCGCAGCATTCCCTGGCGACGTGATCGACCCGAAGCCGAGCTCGCCGAAGTCGTTTCCGGCTGAGATCGCCGAGACGACACCGGCGTCCGCGGCCGCGTTCAGCGCCCTTGCAACCAGATCGCGACTCGGGTCGATCTCCGCCTCCCCGAGCGACATGTTGATGACGTCCATGCCATCCCGCACGGCGGCCTCGACGGCCGCGGCCAGTTCGGGTGAGTTCCCGTTTGCACCGAACTCACTGGGGATGCCGAGGGCTTTGTAGTTGCCGAGATAGGCGTGCGGCGCGATACCGGACAGCCGGAACGGGCCGCTTCGTGTCGGCGTGTTGTTGTTCCCAGCTGCGATCCCGGCGACGTGGATGCCGTGATCGGAAAGCTCGGGGTCGAAGGGGAGCTTCGCGTTCGCATAAACGGGTGTCGCGGGAGCAAACGCCCGCGCAGCGATCACCTTCGGCGTCGTGTACGCGGTCTGCCCCTTCGGAAAGCCCGCCGGATAGGTGTAATCGGTCGGCGCGAAGAACGGATGAGTCTGGTCGATCCCGTCATCGACGATCGCGATCTTCACTCCTTGCCCTGCGGTCGCCAGCGTCGGCCCCCACACGGTCGGAGCGCCGATGATCTGCGGCGTCATGTCCAGCAGCGTGTGGTAGCCGACGCTCGGCCACACCTCGACGCCCGCCACGCGTGAGAGCTTGGCGAGATCGGAGCGAGGGACGACGACGGCGAAGCCGTTGAGCACGACGCCGAAGCGCCAACGCACGCGGGCCCTGGGAATCCTCGTCTGGATCCGCGCCTGCAACGAGCGCTGCGCCGTCTCGAGCCGTTGCAGATAGTCCCGGCTCGCAGGCGCATTCAGCAGGAGCCGGTTCGGCCGGGCAAAGGAGGAGAAGGCGAGCGTCCCGTGCCGGGCGAAGACCTCGGCCAGCGGCGGCGACTTCAGCGTGACAACCACCTCGACGTTCGCCCCGTGCGCGGCCGGAGTGACCGCGAGCGCGAGCAGTCCACAGATGAGAAGACCCCGTCTCACGCCTGAAATCGTACGGGTCGTGGCCGAATCGAGTCGGCCTTCGGCCACGACTCGATTCGGGTTAGGTCCAAAGGCGGAGCTCCGGCGGGCAGAGCCCGCCTCCGCGGCGGCAGTTGGTGAGCTAGGAGCCTGGCTAAACTGTGCGTCCGGGCGGATGTGGCGGAATTGGTAGACGCGCACGGTTCAGGTCCGTGTGGGGGCAACCCCGTGGAGGTTCAAGTCCTCTCATCCGCATAGCCAGATCAGGCGGTTGGCCGGCCCGAACGTGGCCCAAACGAGGACCTGACGTCGACCACGTTGCGCCGCTCGCCCGCGGTGGCGACGGTGCCGAGAGACGGGTGCTCTGCCGCTCCTGCAACTCAAGTTGCGGCGCGGCAGCCAGGAGCGAGGAAGGGCACGGACGCAGCTGGCAGCTGGCCGCCGGCCGGGGAAGACCAGGCCAGGCGGCCAACGGTGGCTAAACACGCAGGCGGCCGTGCGGACTACTGCGGCGAAGTCCTCGACACGCCCACGCGCAGTCACACTTACACAATTCAGCGCCTTCCTGCAAGACGGTCCCGGATTCCGGGGTTGGCATGAATGGAAAAATCTCGTTTAAATGAGAGCGGGCCGGGCTGCTCTGGTCGGGAATCTGCGGCGAAGGGGAAGAAGATGGCCTCTTTACCGACTGCGGCGGCCGTGAGCGTCCGGCCTCTTCTTCCCACGTGATCGGGGGGTCAGCTACGGGGTGACCCGTGCCGTGAGCCACGCTCACCCCCACCTTTTTGAAGGAGAGGGCGCGGGCGCCGCTCGGGCTCTGTGTTTACAAGCCATCTTCCGGGGCGCCGGAGGACGGGAACCATGGTCGGCAGATTGAGCAGTACGCGAACCATGGCGTCCCCGACCCCGGTGTTCGATCCGAGTCCCTGCCGCAAAGAGGCCCTGACCAACTGCTCATTCGTCGCCGCCGAAGTTTCGGTTCGACCCTTGACGACAGTTCACGCCACTCCGGTCCGAACGCCTCCACACACCTACGAACCCCGTGGAGGTTCAAGTCCTCTCATCCGCATTCGCCTCGCGCCGCGGGCCGCAGTAACATCGGAGCCTCGATGCTGCGACGGGGATTGGGGGTAGCGGCCGTCCTGCTCGTCTTCGCCGCGCCTGCGCGCGCCGGGACGCTGGGGCTCGCCGAGGTGCGCTCCGCCGACGGGACGCTGATTGGAAAGGCCGGGGCGGGGTCGTATGCCTACCCGGCGGACGGCTCGATTCTCAGGATCGGCGCCTCCCGGGCGAACGCCGCACGCGTCGAGCTGCGCAACGTGTCGATCTTCAACGGCCGGATCACCGTCCGCCGGCTCGTGGTGCCGTCCCGCGGGCTCGGCAGCGCCAAGATCGAGGGCCTCGTCGTTGACGGAACGGGCTATGTCGTCGGCCCGAACGCCATCATTCCGCTCGACGGCGGCAGCTACATCGTGGCGCTCCAGGAAGCCGTCTCGCCGGGCAGGACGGGCTCGGGCCTGGTGGGCCTCCGCGCGTTCGTGTCGGACCCGTCGCTCGGCCTGGCGCCAGGGACGCAACTCCTCGTGGGGCTAGCCCGCGCGGCGCACCCGGACTCCTCGAGCAGCCGGGCCGCAGCGGTGCTCGGGCTCCCGCAGCTTCCAGCGGCGCAGGCATCGATGGCCGGCGTTCCCTCGTTCCTCGCGCGCGACATCCTGCCGTCGACCAACACGCTGGGCGGCCAGGCAGTCGCGCTCGCATATCGCTACCTCGGCGTCCCGTACGTGTGGGGCGGCGAGTCGCCGTCCGGCTTCGACTGTTCCGGCCTGACGATGTACGTCTACGGCCAACTCGGGGTCAAACTGGGCCACTACACCGGGTTTCAGTACTACGCGGGACTGCGCGTCCCACGCGATCAGCTGCAACCGGGTGACCTTGTCTTCTTCCACGCGAACTCCGCCGGCGTGCCAGGGCACGAAGGGATGTACATAGGAAACGGGTCCTTTATCCACGCGCCGCACACGGGGGACGTCGTCAAGATCTCGAGTCTCTTCGACACCGGGTACGCGCTCGGGTACCTCGGGGCGGTCCGGCCCTATGCCGCCGGCGCCTCGCCCTCGTCCCTCTCGACCTGGACCTCGGTGTCCGGGTAGAGCACCCGCCAGACCCGGAGGTAGATCTCCAGCTCCTCGCGCGCCGAGGAGCCTGCAGGCAAGTCGATGTCGAGCTGGGTCGGCCCGGCCACGATCGCCGCCTGGCCCAGACGCCGCAGGAAGTTCGCCAGACGGTCCGTGTAGCCCGGGTCGTTGAGGCGAAGCTGCATTGGGCCGCCACAGCGAGCGTCCCACGCAACCAACGTGTGAGGATCACCCGGCGGAGGGACACCTTCTCCCCCTCTTGGGTGAACTTCTAGGACAGCGAGTCCAGCACTTCGGACGCGTGTCCGGCAGGCTTGATGCCCAGCATCGC
>JALYST010000092.1 GCA_030854665.1 Actinomycetota bacterium | reverse complement strand
GCGCTGATCGCCCTCGGCTTTGAGCTCGTCGGTCGCCGATGCGAGTGTCGTCGCCGCGATATGCCGATTGAGACGCGTCGTGAGCCACATGAGTCCGGCGCCGGCGGCGAGGCCAACGACGATCCCTGCGAAGAGACCGCGAGCGGCGCCGTCGACGAATGGAATGAGGACAACACAGAGCACTGCGGGTGCGATCCACGGCAGGTACCGCTCAGTTCGCACGTGCGGCCGAGCCGTGTGGCGCAGAGCGGCCTTCGAATGCGCGTCACAAAGAGCGCATTCGTGGCCGAGCCGGTGTTGCATGGGTCCGTTCACTTGTCGTCCTCCCGTTCCTGCTGCAGAGATTCCCCTCCGCCGGTCAAGCGGGCATCCCGACAACGGGGGACGCGAGCGAAGACCCCCCAGACGGGGGAGTACGAGCGGCGTAGGACCCTGCCCCTGTCGGTGTGCCGCCGATAGGCCCTCTTCCTCTCTCGTTACGAGTGTCTGGTCTCTTTAGCGTTCTCGTCGTGCTGGGGCGGGCTTTCGCGGCGGGAGGTAACGAGATGAAGGGTTTGCTGCGTCCCCTATTTGTGAGCGGACTGTGCCTGGCGATCGCGGGCGCGACTTTGATAGGCGCGTCCTCGGTGGCCTTCGCAGTCACGCAGCCGACCATCACCGGGCTCTCGGTTCCCCGCAATGTCAACGAAGGAGACAAACCGACCGTAACCGGAACATTCGACGACCCTGACGCCGGGGATCAGCACACCATCCAGATCGGATGGGGCGACGGCTCGATGGACTTCTACACGCTGGCCATCGGCGCCCGCAGCTTCTCGGTCCAGAAGTCGGTCGGCTACCCGAACGCGGGCGCCAACCTGACGATGCAATTCACGCTGAGCGACGGGTCGTTCTCGGTGAACCGGTTCCCAACGATCACCGTCAACAACGTCGCTCCTTCTATCACCTCGTTCTCGCTCTCGAGCACCGACGTCAACGCGGGGACAGGGGTGACGGCTGCGGGCGGCTTCGATGACCCGGGCGTGGGCGAGACGCACACCGTCACGATCAACTGGGGTGACGGCGGCACCAACACGACGCTCAGCCTCGCCCGGCGGGTTTGGACCTTCACGACCCTCCCGCATACGTTCGCTGCCGGCGGGACGTTCACGGTCACGGCGACGGTCGCGGACAGTGCCGGCGGAAGCGCCGTCGCAACATCGAGCGTGACCGTCCACAGCTCGAACCAGGCGCCGAGCGTCGTGTCCTTCGGTGTCGCCGCGGGCAACGAGGGTGGCAGCTCCGACCTGGCCCTGACCTTCGCGGACGCCGACGCCGCCGACACGCACACGGTCAGCGTGGTCTGGGGTGACGGCACCACGTCCGCTCCGGTCGCCCTCGCATCGACCGTGACGACGTACTCGGCGTCCCATGTCTACGCGGACACCGGCACCTACCAGGTCGTTCTCACCCTCGACGACAGCGCTGCCCACTCGGTGTCGGCGACCGCTTCGGTGTCGCCGACGAACGTCGCGCCGAGCGTCGGCGCTCTCACGCTCTCGCCCGCATCGGTCGTCGACCACCAGACGCTCACCTTGAGTGGAGACTTCATCGACCCCGGCACCGCCGACACGTTCACGCTCACCGTGCTGTGGGGCGATACCACCTCGTCGACGCAGTCTCTCGCCGCCGGGACGCGCTCGTTCTCGGTGACGCACGCCTACGCCGCGGCAGGACCGGAAACGATCACGGCGAGCGTGACCGACCGCGACAATGGCGTCGGCAGCTCCACCGCGAACCTCGTCGTCCTCCCGAGCAATCACGCGCCGGCGGATCTCGCAGTCGGCGCGACCGCGGTGCTCGAGGGTGGCAGCACGACGCTCACCGTGACCTTCACTGACGCGGAGGCGCTCGACACGCACACCGTCGCGATCAATTGGGGCGACGGGTTCACCGACAGCGTCGCTCTCGCGGCGGGCGCGACCACGACGAGCCCGACGCACACCTACGCCGAGACGGGCAGCTACGCCGTCACGGTCACCGTCACTGACGCCGGCGGACTGTCGGTCAGCGGGGGAACGACCGTGAACGCCGGCAACGTCAGCCCCTCGGTCGCGAGCCTCGCGCTGTCACCGTCACCGGTGACCGATGGCCAGTCCGTCACGCTCAATGGAAGCTTCACCGATCCCGGCACCGCCGACACATTCAACGTGTCGATCGACTGGGGCGTCCCGAGCGCTGCCTCGACGCAGCCGCTCGCCGCGGGCACGCGTATCTTCACCGGTTCGCACATCTACACCGCCGCCGGCACCT
>JALYST010000066.1 GCA_030854665.1 Actinomycetota bacterium | reverse complement strand
ACGGTGCCGAAGTGCTGGTTCTCCGACGTGATGCCGTACGCGAACTCGTGCAGATTCGTCTTGCCGACGTTCGCGTACCCGCCGGCCTCTGCGAGGCGCACGGATTCCGCACTCGTCGCCGGGACGTATTCGGCAAACACGGCCGAGCCGTACGTCGTCCTCAGCCCTGCGGTGTCGAGGAGGTCCTTGACCGCCAGCCGGATACCTGTGGCGGGCTCCTCGGGGATTGCGAGAAAGATCCCGTCGGTCGCCACGTGGCGACCTTACTGGCTACCCGCGGCGCTTTTTGGGCTTCGGCGTCTTCGGGACGGGCTTCATCGCGACGCGGCGGGTGACACTTGCACCCTGCGTGCCGCCCGGTGAATAGCTCGTGAGCCTGAGGAGGTTGTCCGGCGTGTTGGCATTGCGGAGGCTCTTGAGCAGCTGCGTCGGCAGGACGTAGCGAACGTCGTTGTTGCCGGCGTGGAGGCCCGCGGAGCCGAGCCACGTCGAGCCGAGCGTCGCCTTCAGCGTTCCGTCGCCGCTCGAGAAGACGATGAAGCGGAGCAGCCTCGTCTTCGCGGAGACACGGATGAGCTCGGGCGCGTGCAAGGTGAGATCGGGAGCTGGATCGGACGTGGGCGTCTGTATGACGGTGCCGATGACCTTGACACCCGCAGGCGCCTCGGTTGCCGAGGCCGGCTTTGACTTGTCGACCGTGACCGTGCCCGAGACGGTGAACTCGCGGCCGTCCAGCGCAGGTGGGGCAACGTCGTTGCTCTCGTTCGGCAGCGAGACGTAGGCATGCGGGCTGGTGCCGCAGGTGTTCCACGGAACCGTCAACGAGGCGGTGGTGCCGAAAACGGAGAAGGCCTGGGCAACTGCGCCTTTGGCATTCGCGTAGTAGAACGGCGTCGACGCGACGCCGAGCGGAAGCGCAACCTTGAGGGCGAGCGAGGCTGAGTAGCACGGACCGGTATCGGTGTCGACCCCGTGGGCGACATCCACGTAACGGACCGCGAGATGGTTGACCGCAAGCGTGATGGGGGAGATGGCGCCGCTCGACGAGCTGACCACGATCGAGCCCTGGGTCTTCGGGAGCACGCCGGCGAGTGCGGCGTACGTGAAGTTTCCGGTCAGGCGAGCGGTCGTGTAGTCCTCGAAGAACTTCCCGAGCGTCGGACCGAGCGGTACGACGACGCTCGAGAGAACCTGCGTGCCGGTCCAGCCGGAGTTGGCAGCGGCTGTGTCCAGGACCGCTTTGACCTTGGCGTCGCCGAAGCGCTCGGCCAGGTACTCGAAGAGCATCCAGCCGGGATACCCGTTCTTGTCGAATTCGCTGTCGCCGCATTCGGACCCGACGCAGTCCCTCGTCCGGTCCGGGTTGAGCTCGATGCCGCCCGCCGCCCCATCCGCTCGGACGGCAGCCCATTCGGCGAGTCCTTCTGCCAGCCACGGCTTCAAGCCGGCAGGTGCAGCTGTGTCTTCGAAGAGATGGAAGACCTCGTGAGCGATGACGTGATATTCGAGGCCGGCCTTCAGTTTGTTGAGATGAACCTCACCGGTATTGATGACGGCGTCCCAGCGTCCGAGGGGCGCCTGCGTGCCCGCAACGGACCCGTCCGCGATACAGGAAACCGCGAAGTCATCCACGGAGATCTCGACCAGAGCGGCCGGCGCCGTGTACCCCCACCCGCTGTAAAGGGCATACGCCCGCTCGGCCATGCCAAGCAGCTCGCCGGCCTTCTCCTGGGTGATCGAGGCGGTGGGGCAGGGCGCGACATCGCGGCTGTAGTGGACCCGGAAGTGATCGCTCGAGAGCGTTACGACTCCCGTGGTGGGAAAGGGATCGATCGCTACGGCCCGCGGTACGCCGACGGACAGCGAGGCCGCCAGGGAGACCAGGGCAAAGGGCAGCAGAAACCGAGACGAACGCGTCATCCTTGGCCAGATCGGCTCTGGCCCGGCATTCCTTTAGCTCAGTCGTAGTGGAGGTACACGAGCGCCACGACGATCGAACCGGCCGCGATCAGGATCGCGAGTCCGAGCAACGCTGCTGCCAGTGTGACGTTTCTCCGCGCCACCTCGGGAGTCGGTTCTACGGGTGGGATCGGCTCGGCCATTACAGGAACGGGTCGACCGCCATCGCCGCGAAGAGAAGCGCCAGGTAGAGCAGCGAGAAGTGGAACAGGAGAGACGCCTGCCGCGGCGTCGTCTGGCGCCGCAGCTTTATGGCCAGGATGAGGAAGGCCGCGCCGAGAATTAGTGCAGCGCCGAGATAGACCAAGCCGAGCGTCCCCCACACGAACGGCACGAGCGTAACCACAACCAGAACCAGCGAGTACAGGACGATCTGCCGTGTCGTCTCGCGTGCGCCGCGCACGACGGGAAGCATCGGAATGCGCGCCGCCTCGTAGTCGCGCCTGATCAGCAGTGCGAGCGCCCAGAAGTGCGGGGGTGTCCAAAAGAAGACGATCAGGAACAGCCAGAGCGCGGGAAGTGTGAGGTTTCCGGTCGCCGCCGCCCAGCCGACCAGCGGCGGGACCGCTCCAGCGGCTCCACCGATGACGATGTTCTGCGGCGTGGTCCGCTTGAGCCAGCGTGTGTACACGAGCACGTAGAAGAGGTTTCCGACGAGCGCGAGCACGGCGGCGAGGACATTCACGAGCGAAGCCAGCAGCACGAAGCTGAACGCCGAGAGTGTGAGGCCGAATTCGAGCGCACCAGACAGCGGCATTCGCTCTGCGGCCAGCGGTCGTGCTCGGGTGCGCTCCCCCATCAGCTTGTCGATGTCGCGGTCGAGGACGTGGTTGAGCGCGGAGGCACCCCCACACGCGAGCGCAAGGCCGGTCATCGTCACGAGCACCAGCGACAGTCGCGGAGCGCCCTGCGCGCCGACGAACATCGCACAGAGACCGGTGATGAGCAGCAGCGACATGATGCGCGGCTTGGTCAGCGTCACGTAGTCGCGCCAGGATGCACGCTGCGCCGCCTCGCCGCGATACGTCGCGGCCGCCAACAAGAGCGTGGCGGCGAACGCAGTCGCGGCAAGCGCGAGATGTATCCCCGGAGCTGTGACGAGCGCGGCGATGCCGAAGAGGACGAGCGCGCTCCCGGCGGCTACGAGCAGCCGCCGGTGCACGAGGACCGCAGCGACCACGAGTGCGACGAGCGACGGCAGTGCGAGTGCCGCGAGCACACGGTGCGTCGCGCCCAGCGATGCCGCGCCGCTGACCACAGCGAGCAAGGTCGAGAGCGCCGCGAAAAACGCCGTCAGGCGCAGCCAGGGCCCGGGCCTAGACACGGGCCTCCGCCAGCCGACGCCGCAGGTCGCGGATGGGCCGAGCGCTCGTGATGTAGGGCAGTTGCTCAAAGTTGTGCGGCGGCGGCGGAGAAGTGGTGTACCACTCGAGCGTGTCCGCGAGCCAGGGGTCGTTCACCGCGCGCAGACCCTTGCGAGACGTCTGGACGATGTTGACGACGAACACGAGCAGTCCGATCGCCATCACGGCCGAGCCGATCGACGAGATCAGGTTGTACGCCTGCCAGAGGCCGTGCTCCTGGTACGTGTAGATCCGCCGCGGCATCCCGAGGAGCCCGAGCATGTGCTGCGGGAAGAACGTGAGGTTGAAGCCGAGGAACACGAGCCAGAAGTGAATCTTTCCCAGTCGCTCGTCGAGCATGCGTCCAAAGATCTTCGGCCACCAGTAGTAGAGCCCCGCGAAGATGCCGAACACCGAGCCGCCGAAGAGGACGTAGTGCATGTGCGCGACGACGTAGTACGTGTCCGTCACTTGCCAGTCGACGGGGAAAGCCGCGAGGAAGATCCCTGAGAGACCGCCGACCGTGAACACGGCGATGAAGCCGAGGGCCCAGAGCATCGCGGTGTCGAAGATGAGATTTCCGCGCCAGGTCGTCGCGAGCCAGTTGAAGATCTTCACGCCCGTGGGCACGGCGATCACCATCGAGGAGAGCATGAAGAAGACGTTCAGGAAGTTCGGCAGCCCGACGCTGAACATGTGGTGCGCCCAGACGAGCATCGAGTAGAAGCCGATCGCCACCGTCGAGAACGCGATCGCCTTGTAGCCGAAGATCGGCTTGCGCGAGAAAACCGGGATCACCTCGGAGATGATCCCCATCGCGGGGAGAATCATGACGTAGACCTCGGGATGGCCGAAGAACCAGAAGAAGTGCTGGTAGAGAATCGCGTTGCCGCCGCCCTGCGGCTCGAAGAAATGGGTGCCGGCCTGCCGGTCGAGCAAGAGCAGCGTGAGCCCGACGGACAGCACAGGCAGTACCAGCACGAGCAGCGCCGCGTAGATTTCGATCGACCAGACGAAGAGAGGGATCCGCATCCAGCTCATCCCCGGCGCGCGCATGTTGTGGATCGTGGCGAGGAAGTTGATCGCACCGAGGAGCGATCCAAGCGAGAGCAGGTGCAGCGACAAAATCCACAGATCCTGGCCCCGGCCGAGCGAGAACATGTCGTCCGACAGCGGCGGATACCCGTACCACCCGGACCTGGATGCGCCGTACTTCGCGAAGAAGCTGAAGTAGAGGACGATGCCGCCGAAGAGGAAGAGCCAGTACGACAGTGCGTTGAGCCGCGGGAACGCGACGTCGCGCGCGCCGATCATCAGAGGAACGAGGAAGTTCGCGAACCCGGCGAAGATCGGGACGACGACGAGGAAGATCATCGTCGTGCCGTGGATCGTGAAGAGCTCGTTGTAGCTCTGCTTGGTGATGAAGTGCTCGTTCGCCTGCGCCAGTTGCGCGCGCATGAGCAGCGCGAGAATGCCGCCCGCGGCGAAGAAGACGAGGGAAGTCACGATGTAGAGGATCCCGATCCGCTTGTGGTCGGTGGTCGTGATCCAGCTCATGGTGCGCCCCTGGCGCCAGTCCGGCCGGTACGGCTCGACGGTGGTCCTAGCCGCCATTCGTCGTCCCCTTGTAGATGCTCTGCTTCAAGTAGGCGAGCAGCGCCCGCACCTGCTCGTCCGACCAGCCGGCCGCCACAGGCGGCATCTCGTTCCTACCCTGCCGGATCAGGTGCTCGAGGCTCTGGCCCTGTGTGAGCAGGGCGTTGTTCGAGATCTTCAGCCCGAAGCCGCCCTGTCCCTGGAGCCCGTGGCACTTCGCGCACGAGCCTTGCCACTCGCCGCGCCCGAGGGCGCTGGCGGCAGTTCCGAGCCAGGCTGCGTACTCCGCTTGCGACTGCACGTTGACTACCGCCTTCATCGCCGCGTGGAAAAGGCCGCAGAACTCGCCGCACTTGCCCTGGTACGTTCCGACTCGATCGGCCTTGAACCACGTGTGCGTCGTGTGGCCGGGGATGGCGTCGAACTTGCCGCCGAGCTCCGGGACCCACCAGCTGTGGTCGACGTCCTGTGAGGTGATGTCGACCCGCACTGTTCGATTTGCGGGCGCGTGGAGCTCGTCGATCGAGATCTGACCGTCCGGATACTTGAATTGCCAGTAGAACTGATGCGCGTCCACCTTGACGACGAGCGGGCCGCCTTCGGCCTTTGCGCTCGGCACGTCCTGGATGCCCGGAAGCTTGTAGAAGATGAACGCGGCGATCACGGCCAGGACCAGAACGGGAATCGCGGTCCAGATCAGCTCCAACCGCGTGGCGCCGTGGATCTGTGGGCCCTCCTGCGTGCGGGGGCGCCCGCGTCGGCGGTACTTGACGATGAACAAGATCAACGCGCCTTCGACGATCACGAAGATCGCACCGGTGAAAATCGAGATCCAGAGGTACGAGTCGTTGATCCGCTGGGCGTTCGGCGAGTGCGGCGTGGGTGGCGCGAAACCGCCGTTGCCTGCGTAGGCGACGGCCGTCAGCGCCAGCGCGGCGCTGAGGGCAAGCATGAAAACAAGGGCTCTGCGCCTCACCGGCGATGTCATCCTACGAGACGTGGAGGGGAACTCGCGCGTCCAGCTGCCGGCTGGGATCGGAGATAGTTACGAGGTGTACGTGAACGGGGTTCGGCAGGAGCCGGGGCGGGACTTCGACCGCCTCGGTGACGAGCTCGTCTTTCGCCGCGTCCTCGCGCAGGAGGGCCGTCTAGGCCCGATTCGCTGGCTCTCGATGCTGCTCGGCATCGCCGGTAGTTACCGTAAGCACGAGACGGTAGACGTGGTCTACGAGGATGGTGGGAGGCGCACGGTCGCCTCGGTCACTCCTTCGTGATCGGCTCGAGGCGGTAGCCCACGCCGTAACGGGTCTGGATGAACGTGTGCCGGGTGGTGCGGCGGTCGATCTTTTCCCGCAGACGCCGTACGAAGACATCGACGGTGCGGTCCCGGTGGCTTTCGCGCCGGCCCCAGATCTTCTGCAGGAGCTCGTCGCGGGTCACGACCCGTCCGCGTTCGAGGGCCAACTGGTAGAGCAGCCGGAACTCGGTGGGAGTGAGCCCTGCGTTCTCGCCGTCGACGAACGCCTGCACCTCGCCCGGATCGATGAGCAGTTCCTCGATCTGGATCGGGTCGCCGCGCTGGGCGTCGTCGCGGCGAAGCGCACGCCGGGACGCTGCGCGCACACGGGCGAC
>JALYST010000233.1 GCA_030854665.1 Actinomycetota bacterium | reverse complement strand
GCTTTCTTCGCTGCCTGCACGGCCCGGTCGACGTCGTCGGCGCTCGAGCGGGGCACCTCGGCGATCGTTTCGCCGGTAGCCGGGTTCAGCACTTCCATGGTCTCGCCGTCGGTGGCATCGACCCACTCGCCGCCGACGAAGTTTTGGTGCTTCGAAACGGTGGTGCTCACGGTTACCTCCTTCGCAGGATCCCCGTGTCGCGCGTCAGGCGCTGCGCGATCGTCACGGGAAGCACGGTCATCACTATGACGAAAAAGACGACGACGTTCACCTGGGGCAGCTGCTGGCCGAGCCGGAGATTCCCGAGGATCCAGATCGGCAGGGTGTTCTGCGCCCCGGCCGTGAAGGTCGTCACGATTACCTCGTCGAACGAGAGCGCGAAGGCCAGCAGCGCCCCGGCCACCAGCGCCGTCGAGATGACGGGAAAGGTGACGAAGCGGAAGGTCTGCCAGCCGTCCGCCCCGAGGTCCATCGACGCTTCCGTCAGTGACGTCTGTGTCCGGCGCAGCCGGGCGACGACGTTGTTGTAGACGATCACGATGCAGAAGGTCGCATGGCCGATCACGATCGTCCAGAGCGACGGGCTGAGGCCGTGTACGGGGTTGCTCGTGAAGAAGGAATTCAGAGCGATCCCCGTGACGACACCCGGCAACGCGATCGGCAGGACAAGCAGGAAAGTGATGGCGTCCCGGCCGAAGAAACGAAAGCGGCTGACCGCGGTCGCCGCCGCCGTCCCGAGCACCAGGGCGATCGCAGTCGCGATGCCGGCGGCCTTCAGCGACAGGACGAGAGCGCTACGGGCCTCTTCGTTGTGCCAGGCCGCGCGGAACCACTTGGTGCTGAACCCGGCAATGGGCCAGCTCTGGATGTTGGAGGAGTTGAAGGCGTAGACGCAGATGAGCACAAGCGGAACCCAGAGAAACAGCACGACGGACAGCGTCCAAGCGCCGAGCGACATCCGAGCGGCTCGCGTCTCCACTACAACGCCTCGAACGCGCCGAGTCGCTTAGCGAGCGTGAGATAGATCGCCATCACGACCAGCGGGACGGTCGCATAGGCAGCAGCGAACGGCAGGTTGTTCGTCAGGCCAAGGACGTTGCGGTAGATGACGTTCCCGATGAAGTCGACGTTCCCGACGAGCGACGGCGTGATGTAGTCGCCGAGCGTCAGCGAGAACGTGAAGATCGAGCCGGCCGCGAGCCCCGGCAGCGCGAGCGGCACGATCACCCGCCGGAAGGTCGTCCAGTTACGAGCGCCGAGGTCGCGGGACGCCTCGAGCAAGGAGTCCGGAATCCGCTCCAGCGCGGCGTAGACGGGGAGGATCATGAACGGGAGCCAGATGTAGGAGAACACGATCCACATCGCCGTGTTGGTGAACGCCCAGTCTTGCTGGGGTAGCCCAACCTTCGCGAGCGACCAGTTCAGCGCGCCGTCGTGGTTCAGGATCAACCGCCAGGCGTAAATGCGGGCGAGGTAGCTCGACCAGAGGGGCAGCAGCACGAGCACGAAGAGGACGGTTCGCAGCCGCGGCGGCGCCACCCGTGCCATGTAGTACGCGAACGGAAACGCGATCAGCGCGTCCGTCACCGTGACGGCGACCGCCATCCAGATCGTTCGGAACGCGATCTGGCGATAGGTCGCGTCGTGGATGATCGTGTCGAAATTCGCCCACGTCCAGGCGTGCGTGAGCTTGCCGGTGAAGGAGTCGATGCTCCAGAACGCCGACACGAACAGGACGGCCAGCGCAGCCAGGTAGAAGACCAGCATCCAGCCGAGCGGCGGCAGCAGCAACGCGATCGCGCGCAACCAGGGCCGCCGCCAGAGCGCGGCGGAGAGGCGACGGCGGGCCGACCGAGGCCGACCCGCCGTTCCATACGCCTGAGACGTCAACTCTTGATGTCAGTCCAGGCTTGCTGCCACTTCGTGTAGTCCATGCAGTTGCTCTGGCCGTTGCCGCAGTCCTTCACCGGCGTCTTCCAGAACTTGATCGAGCTGAAGTACTTCGCCGTAGCGTTGCCGTGGTACTGGGCGCACGAGCCCTTGGACAGCTGGTCCATGATCTTGCACGCCTTCGTGTTCGCCGGCGTCTCGCCGAAGTAGATCGCCTGCTGAGCCTGCACCTTCGGCGTCGACACCCACTTGATCCACGACA
>JALYST010000049.1 GCA_030854665.1 Actinomycetota bacterium | reverse complement strand
TGACCCGCGCGAGCGGCCCCGAGCTGCGGCGGATCCGCAGGCGGATCGGGATGATCTTCCAGTCCTTCAACCTCGTGCGGCGCACCTCCGTCTTGAGCAACACGCTCGCCGGCCGCCTCGGGTATCGCACGACATGGCGCACGATCTTCGGTCGTCCGTCGGCGCAGGACGTCATCGCCGCCTTCGAGAACCTCGGTCGCGTCGGCATTGCCGACAAGGCCTACGCACGCGCCGATGCGCTTTCCGGCGGGCAGCAACAGCGCGTCGGGATCGCGCGAGCACTCATGCAGAAACCGGAGCTGATGCTGGCCGACGAGCCCGTGGCGAGCCTCGATCCGGCAACGAGCCACTCGGTCATGAAATACCTCGAAGAGATCAACAAGAAGGACGGGATCACCGTCATCTGCTCGTTGCACTTCCTCTCGCTGGCGCGCCGCTATGGCTCGCGGGTCATCGCGCTTAAGGGCGGCAAGGTCGCGTTCGACGGCCGGCCGAGCGAGATCGACGAGCGCCGCTTCAAGGAGATCTACGGCGAAGACGCGATCGAGGTCGAGATCGGGCCCGGGCGTGACGACGATCCAGCACGGATCGAAGCACAGACACGTGAGCTCGCGGCGGATTCCACGATCGCCGCGGCGAAACTGAACATCCCCGATCGCTGATGGCCGAATACTTCGTCTCCCGCGGACTCCCAGTCCCTCCTGAGCTCACCCGGAATCCGCTGACGCAATGGCGCCGGTTGCTGATCATCGGGGCCAGCGTCGCCGTCGTGTACCTCGGACTACGGGTCACCAACCTCGACTTCTCTCGGGCGAATCCTGAGCACGCGGCTTCAGTCATCAGGGAGCTCTTCAACTGGGACTTCCGGATCCTCACGCCGCAGAACGAATTCGAGACGTGGTGGGACACCGCCGAGGGTCAGATGGTCGTCACGATCCTCCTCGGAGTCATCGCCACAGCCTTCTCGCTCCTGGTCGCCCTTCCTCTATCGTTCCTGGGCGCGCGGAACGTCATGGCGGGCAACCCCATCACGCAAGCCGTCTACGTTGTCGTCCGTTTGATCTTCACGGTCGTGCGGTCGATCGACGTCCTCATCGTCGTCATCATCTCGAGCGTCCTCCTTGGGATCGGAAGCGCCGCCGGAGTGATCGGCCTGGCCTTCCACAATGTCGGCGTTCTCGGGAAGCTCTACTCGGAGGCGATCGAGGGCATCGACCCGGGCCCGCTCGAGGCGATCACGGCCACCGGGGCCAACCGGGTCCAGGTGATCTGGAGCGCGGTGATCCCGCAGATAGTGAATCCGTACATCTCATTCACGATCTACCGGCTCGACGCGAACGTGCGACTTGCTCCCATCCTCGGGCTCGTCGGTGGCGGCGGCATCGGGATCCTGCTCTTCCAGTCGATCAACCTGCTCCAGTACGGCGCCGCGGGACTGATCATCTTCATGATCGTCATCACCGTGGCGGCCATGGACTTCGCCTCGGCGCAGATTCGCAAGCGCCTGCTTTAGTCAGGCGCCCCACGCCGGTCGGCTCGCGCCGTCTATGCCCTCGCCCCTCGTCAGCTTGATCGGGCTCTTCGATGATCCGCCCGTCAACGCGTCAGCGAGATCCATCGAATAGAGATCGATCACGCCGTCTTTCTCTCTCAAGAACGCCATCTGCTTTCCATCCGGTGAGAACACGCCGTTCCAACTGGCGCCGTCGGTCGTGAGGGCGACGTCCTTCGGCGTTGCGCCCGTGCGCATCGCATGCAGATCGTTCTTCCCCTCGTGGCGCAAGGTGTACAGAAGCCACGCGCCGTCTGGTGAATAGGTGGGCCGATACGGTTCGCCGTTGGGTGTCGCGACAGGCACCGCGGCGCGGCCGTCCGCGGGCACGAGCAGGAGCCGGGGCGTTCCGAGCGTGTAGGAGGTCACCGCGACGGTCTTCCCGTCGGGGGACCACGACGGGTCCGCGAGGTTCGAGCCCTTGGAGAGAGACACCGGCTGCTTCCCGGTCTCCGCGTCGTACAGGACGAGGTCCGAGTAGCCCTCACCGTTGTCAGCGACGACCGCCAGGCGCTTCCCGTCCGGCGACACCGACGGGCCGTCGAACCAGGTCACGATGTGGAAGCCATCGGCGGACCGTACGAGCCCTTCCACCAGGACCGTCTCGGCGCCCCCGCTCGCACTGCGCGAGACGATGTTCGAGAACCGCAAATGCGCCGGCACGACCTGTCCGTCCACCGTGCGCTTTCCGTCGATCTCCTCGACGCGCGCAAAGAACACGGTCCGTCCGTCGGTCGAGAGGCTCGGCTGATGCGAGCGGCCGTCCGAGGTCAGCGGGACGTACCCCTTCCCGGAGAGCACGTACACGTCGCCGCGCAGCGCGAACGCGATGGTCCCGTTGAGGACGACGTTCGGACCGGTCGGCAACGGAACGAGCGATACCGGTTTCGTCGGTGTCGGCGTCGGGCTCGACGGCGGGAGGAACGCGGGACCGACCCGCACGCCGATCCCGAGGTACAGCACGACGAGAACAGCGGCGACGCCGGCGAATATCAGCTCGCGCGACCGGCCCATCAGGAGGCCGC
>JALYST010000047.1 GCA_030854665.1 Actinomycetota bacterium | reverse complement strand
TGCTCGCCGAGAGTCCCCAATTGCCGAGCAAGATCGGTGAGCGTGCGATGGGTCGTCCCGGCCTGGGTCGCCAGCTGCTGCTCGGTGGCGCCGAGGGAGCGGCTAAGGTCGGAACGCAGTTCGCTGACCGAGCGCGCGAGGAGCTCGACCTGTCCCTGTATCCCGTGCTGTGCCGCTTGCAGCTCGATGCGGAGGCCCTCCCGGAGCACGGACCCGTCGTCGCGCTGGAAGCGCGCGTTCATCGCGACGACCAGCGCGATGGCCGCGATCGCGACCGCAGCTACGAGAATCGATCCGTCCACCTGCGGATTGTCCGCGTCTCGGTTCGTTAGCACAAGTGTTCGAAGCGGACATTCCACGAGCGCGGCGACGTCGCGACTGTCGGCCCCGGCACGAATCTGCTTGCCAAGTGCGGTACAACGTCGCCCTCATGGAAGGGCTCGACAGGAGGAAGACCGCTTTCTATTCGGCAGCCTCAATCGGCACCGGAGCGTTCTTCGCGTTCAACAACTTCGTTCTCCCGCCGATCCTGAAGAGCTTCGGCGCGCCCGACCTGCTCACCGGCCTCCTCTCGAGCACGCGGAGCATCGAAGGGGTCGTCATCCAGCCGACGGTCGGTGCCATCTCCGACCGGATCTGGACGCGGTTCGGCCGTCGCCGTCCTTTCATGCTGATCGGGATACCGCTCTCGGCCCTCTTCTTCCTGCTCGCCGGGTTCTACGTGCACACGCTCCTCGGCCTCGCGATCGCCATCTTCCTGTTCTCGATCTTCTTCAACGCGGCTGTCGACCCGTACGCCGCACTTCTCGCGGACATCGCGCCGGTCCGCGAGCGCGGCCTTCTGTCAGGAGTCTCAACCGGCATTCAGGTGCTCGCCCAGGTCGTCTTCCTGGTCATCGTTTCCCGCGCCGCCGTCGACGGGGAGGTCCCTCTCTGGACGTACGCGCTTGTGGCTTCGGTCATGGTCCTCTCCTTCGGCGCAACCATATTCGGCATCAAGGAGCGGCGCGAAGCCGTCGTCCATGCGGAACACCACTCGTTCCGCGAGTACGTCGCGGCGATCACCAGCCACACCCAGGCGATGCGCTACCTCCTCACGGGGTTCGTCTACCAATTCGGGATTAACGCGGTGATCCCCTTCCTGACCCTGTTCCTCATTGAGGACATCCATCAGACGGCGGACGTGGCATTTGCGGTCGCAGGACTGACGATGTTCATCACCGCGCTGTCGGCATTCGTCTCGGGGAAGCTCGCTGAGCGGTTCGGAAGCCGCGCCGTCCTCGCCGCTGGCTGGGGAGTCCTCGTACTCGCGGCGATAGGCGGAACGCTCGTCGTGGACCTCCCCCAGACGATCGTGGTGGTGGTCCTCGCGGGTATCGGGAACGGTGCGGCGACCGCCATGAGCTGGCCGCTCCTCACCGAGCTCATTCCCTCCGACGAGACGGGCGTCTTCGCCGGCCTCAAAGCCGCAGCCGACTCGATCGCGATCCCTCTTTCGATCGTGGTGGCGGCGGAGCTCTTCCTCCCCCGGTTCGGTTATCGCGGGATCTTCGCGATGCTCGCAATCAACATCGCCCTCGCCCTCATCCTGCTTCTCCTAATCGTTCGCGTACCACGCCGCGAACCGCTAGCGACGGAGGCCGCCGCGGCCTGACGGTCGTCGTTGCACACGGACGGAACCGTCGGCGCCGGGGGTTGTATGGAGGCTGAGTGGCGCAAGGGCCATGCAGCCACCGCTCGGAGGAACGCATGAGACGCATCAACGTCCTAGCGATCGGCACGCTCCTTACGCTCGGCGCCCTCGCCGGGACCGCACTGGGCAAGGAGGGCGCGGTCTCCAAACTCGACGCGCTCCCGCCCGGAGGGCTCCACGCGGGCCAGATGATTCCGGTCGGTTTCACGATCCTCATGGACGGCGTCCAGCCGTACAAGGCTGACGTCGCCGAGATCGTGGTCCGGAACGGCACCGGAAAGGTCCTGTCCTACCCGGCAACAGCACAGGGTGCGGCTGGCCACTACGTCGCGAACGTCTACTTCCCGGCCGCCGGCACGTACACCTGGCAGGTGACGCAGGGCACATTCTTCGCGCCGTACGACCTCGGAACCATCTCGGTGCTCGCTCCAGCAGCGGCAGCGGAGACGCAGCCCGCTCCGACCAACACGCCGGCGACCAACGATCCCATCTCGCAGGCGATCCCCTTCCTCGCAGGACTGATCGCCCTCGGCGGAACGGTCCGCCTCGCTCAGCTCCTACGGACCCAGCGGCGGATCTCCGCGATCGCCTAAGCGACAACGCAACGAGAAAGGGAGCAGGGTTTGGCCTGCTCCCTTTTTTGATTGCGCGAGCCCGTCTGTGTGCAACGACGCCTACCCGACCGGCACCGCCGAGGGGGACGCGGCACGAGCGGTGAGAGAGCTCGGGCAGATCTGGTGATAAGGACACTGCTGGCACGTTCGCAATCCTTTCGGGTTCGGTGCGAACTCGCGCGCGCGTATCCGGGACGCCGTGCCGCTGATTAGTCCACGCACCGCGCCCACGCTGTCCTCCGTCGGCGCGACGGTTCCACGCTCTCCGCTCTCCAGGTAGTGCAGCACCGTCTGGATCGGCCGCTCCCCGTAGACGCGTTCGTGGGCCAGCGCGTAGAGCCGGAGCTGCAGGCTTTCGTTAGCGGAGCGCTGGGCCCGGCCGCTCCCCTCCTCGTCGGCGCCAGCCTTGTAGTCGATTACGACGGCTCCGTTAGGCGTTCGGTCGACGCGGTCCCACCGGCCGACGACACGGTCCCTTCCGAGCATGAAGCTGAAGCGCTGTTCGACGAGGTCGGGGACGGGTTGTCCCTGCTCCTGATCGTAGAAGCGACGAAGCGATGCGAGGCCCGCCTGGAATCGCTCGGTCTCGTGCGCGGGGCTGATGAATCCCTCGGCGAGCCACGCCGCACGGAAGACCGCCTGCACCTCCGCCAGGGCCGGCTCGGCGCCGTCGCGCTTCCGTCGCAGGTAGTCCTTCACGGCCTCGTGCAGCGCGAGGCCGTATGTCATCTGCGGCGTGGGCAGCGTGGGGATTTGAAGGACGTGCTTGAAGCGGTAGAGGAGCGCGCACTTCTGATAGTCGTCGATCGCCTCATATGAAACGGTCAGCACGTCGTCGGCCCCGAGTGCCGGAAGCGGGGCATCAGCCTGACCCGGCGGCTGCTGGAAGCGCTCGAGCTCCTGCGCCACCTGGAGACGCGCGCTGAGCCGCGACGGCTCGCGACCGAGGGCTTCGCCGATGAATCGGCTCGGGCGCGCAGCGCGCTGGTACCCGTAGTCGATCGCGCTCGTGAAATAGAAGGTGTCCTTCGCCCGGGTCATAGCCACATAGGCGAGGCGGCGTTCCTCCGCGATGTGCCGGTCTCGGTCCGGCGGAGATGTCCGAGCGAGCGCGTCGGGTAGACGGAAAGGGTCGAGGCGAGCCTGGCCCGGAATGCGCTCGTCGGTCGCGTGGATCAGGAAGACCATCCCGAACTCGAGGCCCTTCGCCTTGTGGATGCTGAGGACGTTTACCTGCTCGCGCGAGGTCTCGAAGTCGGCAGCCACCGGGTCGTCCCCCGCCTCGCGGAGGAGCTCGAGGTGCGGCACGAAGAACGAGGCACGATCCGTGGCTAGCGCGCGGCCCGCGCTTTGGACCAGGCGCAGGAACTTCGCCACGTTCCTCCCCTGCTCCTCCACGAGCGTGGAGTCCGGGTCGAGATACCGGGCGAGAAGCTTCGACCGATCGAGGAACTCGAACAGAAGGGCCGCGGTGCTGAGCTCCGCGGCGCGTGCCGCGTAGTGCCCTAGGTCTTCGACCAAGCGCTTCGCCGATGAGACGGCGTCGTCGCCAGCAGCCGTCTTTCCCGCGGCGATCTCCTCGAAGACATCTCGGAGCGGCTTTTGACGACGACCGCTTCCTTCCATCGCGCGTGCGAGATCGTCGGCTGGGAATCCGTAGAGCGACGAGACGGCGAGGTTGTAGACGTGCCGCGAGTCCGATGGCAGCGCGACTGCGGACAGGAACGAAATTAGGAGACGGATCTCGGGACGCTCGTACAGCTGCCCGCCGCCTGAGAAGTGCGTTGGAATCTGTCTTTGCGCAAGGGCATGGAGGAAAGGTGTTGCATCCGCGTTGTTGCGGACCAGGATCGCGAAGTCGCCGAAACGCCTCTCACGGCGAACCGCTTCGCGCGCGATGAGGTCGGCGACCGTCTCCGCTTCTTCGACGCCGGTGACTTTTTGGACGTGGTCCACATCGACCTCGTCCGCGGTCGCCCGGCCGCGCAGTCTCTTGTCGATGCCGAGAATCGTCTCGAGCCGTTCGGGGTTTTTTGTGATCAGCCGGTAGGCGGCGTCGAGGAGACCCTGCGGTGAGCGGCGGTTCTCGATGAGCGGGATAGTCGTGTGATCCGGGTAGCTCTCCCGGAACCGGTCGAAGTTGCGAAGGGTTCCCCCGCGCCAGGCGAAGATCGACTGATCGTCGTCCCCGACGACTGTGATGTTCCGATGCGGCTCGGCCAAGAGTCGGAGCAACTCGAATTGGGCGTCGTTGGTGTCCTGGAACTCGTCGACAAGGATGTAGCCAAAGCGACTTCGGAGTCGCGCCGCGGCCGCCGGATGCTCGCGCAGAAGCTTCAGCGTGAGGGCGATCTGGTCGCCGAAGTCGACCACCCCGTGGCGGTCCTTGATGCGCGTGTAGGCGTCGTACGTCGCGGCGAGCTCCTCGTGCGACGATGCCTCGTCGGCCTTGACGTCGGCGTCGAGCGACTCTCCGACCGCATCTTTGAGCGACTTCGCGTACGCGACGTAGGCCTCGGGAGAAACGTCCTCGTCCCGCGCGCGTCCGAAAAGGTCGAGCAGCGCCCGGACGTGCTGGAGCGGATCGCCAGCGGGCCGGTACCGCTTGAGGGGAAGAGCGATCTCGCACTGAGCGCACCCGTAAAGGTGCTCGCGCACCAAGATGACCTGTTCCGCAGGGGAGAGGACACGAAGCTCGCCGCTCCGACCGAGCTCCAGCGCGAACTCGCGGAAGACCTCGTCGCCGAATCCATGGAAGGTGCGAATGACCGCGTCGTTCAGCCCGATGGGCGTGTTGATGTCCACGCGCTCCTGCATCTCGGCCGCCGCGCGTTCCGTGAATGTGACGGCGAGGATCTCGTGCGGCTTGGCGGCGCCGGATGTGATGAGGTGAACGATCCGCGCCGTCAGGACATGCGTCTTCCC
>JALYST010000043.1 GCA_030854665.1 Actinomycetota bacterium | reverse complement strand
TACGGGCGGAATCCAGTAAGGCGGCTTGCTGTCCAGCTAAAATGAGGGCTGCGGGGCGGCGTAGCTCAGCTGGTTAGAGCAGCGGAATCATAATCCGCGTGTCGCAGGTTCGAGTCCTGCCGCCGCTACTCCAGGCGTACGCGCAAGGTCTGGCCGGCTCTGCCGGTCATGACTAGTTCCTCGCGCGCGCGTCACCCTATAACGGCGTGTGAGATGTGTCCGCTACTTGACGAGGCTGAGCATCTTGAACATCGGGAGGTACATCGCGATGACGATGACGCCGACCATCAGGCCGACCAGGATCATCATCAGCGGCTCGACGATCGACGTGAGCGACTGGATCGCGGCGTCGACCTCGTCCTCGTAGAAGTCCGCGATCTTGCCGAGCATCTTCTCGAGCTCTCCCGTCTCCTCGCCGATCTTCACCATCTGGCTGACCATGGGGGGAAAGATCGGGTTGTCGACGAGAGGCTGGGCGATCGGAACACCAGCGGAGATTTTCGCACGGACGTCACCGAGCGCTTCCTCGATCACCCAGTTGCCGGCAGTCTGACCCGTGATCTCGAGCGCCTGGATGATGTCGACGCCTGCGGAGACGAGCGTCGAGAGCGTCCGCGAAAAGCGGGCCATGGTGATCTTCAGCACAACTTGCCCGATCTTCATCGGGATCCTGAGCTTGATGCGGTCCCACTTCTGCCGGCCGGCCTCCGTTTTCTTGTACTTCTTCAGACCGAAGATCGCGAGGCCGACTCCGGGGAAGATGATGTAGTAGTAGTTCCGGAGAATGTTCGACGCGGTCACGACGTACTGCGTCAGCGTCGGGAGCTGGCCTCCAAGCTGGCCGAAGATCTTCACGAACACCGGGACGAGGAACATGAGAAGTCCGGAGAGGACGAGGGTCGCGAACACCAGCACCATCGTCGGGTAGAGCATCGCGCCTTTGACTCGGCGCTTGATCTGGGTCGACTTCTCGATCTGGTACGCGACGCGGTCGAGCACTTGGTCCAGGATTCCCGCGGCCTCGCCGGCCTCGACCATCGCGACGAAGAGGCGGTCGAAGATCTTCGGGTGCCGGTGCATCGCCTGGGACAGGAGCAGGCCGCCTTCGACGTCGGCGCGGAGCTCCTTGACCACAAGGGCGAAATACTGGTCGTCGGTCTGTTGCTCGAGGATGACAAGCGCCGCTACGACGTTCAGGCCGGCCTCGATCATGGTCGCGAACTGCCGCGAGAAGATCTGGAGCGTCTTCGGCTTGACCTTTTTGAAGACGTTCCGAGCACTGTCGTCGCCCGAGGCGGCAAGCTCGTTCAGGTTGTTCGCCAGCAGGCCGCGGACACGCAACTGCTCCCGTGCCCCCGCCAGATCGGGTGCGTGGAGCTCGCCGGTCAGCTCGAGACCGGAGGAATTGATCGCTGAATATGAGAATGCAGCCACAGTCGTCCCTTGGAGAGCTATCGGCAGGGGGGTTCAGCCTCTAAAGAGGGTTGCCGATAGCTGAGACGTGCACCTGCGCGCGCGTGACGAGAGCGGCTTCGGCATGGTCGAACTCCTGATGGCCATGGTGATGCTGAACGTCGGCATCCTGGCCGTGGTGGCGTCGTTCTCTTCCGGCACCACCGCTCTCGCGCGGGCCAGCCGGACCTCCACGGCGGCAGCGCTGGCGGAAAGGCAGATGGAGATCTACCGAGGCACCAAGTACGCCAACATCGTCTTCATCACAGCGGAGTGGAACAGTGCCATCGCCGACTCGAGCTACACGGCGGACACCGTCTACCAGACGAACATGGCGAGCCCGGTTGCCCCCAAGGCGCTCGTCGCCACGCAGACAACGTGCCCGACCAACGTCCCCGCCTCCGGCTGCGATGCCAGCTATGCGGTGACCGGCCCCGATCAGCGGTCCTACCGGGTCGACACCTACCTCTACTACGACACGCCGAGCGGCGGGAACCAGGTCAAGACGGTCACCGTCGTCGTCCGAGACTCGGCGAACACGACGCGATCGTACGCACGAATCCAGTCCGTGTTCGACTTCACCACGAGCGGATAGCGGACCGGTCCTACGGGGTGGCCGGCGGGAGCGTGACCGTCGCAGGGGTCGTCGCCGTGCCGGCCGTGGCGGCGCCGGTCGCCGTCGGCGCAGGCGTGCTCGTGCCCTGCGGCTTGAGCACCACCCTGTAGCGCGTCCCGTCGGCGGTGTTCATCAGCGTGACCGGCTTGTTCTCCTTCAGCGTGACAGCTCCCGCGCCGTTCGAGTACGAGCCGCCGACAATGGAGATCTTGGCGCCGTGCGCGGTCAAGGAGACGAGGTGGAAGATCGGCACGAGCGTCGTATCCGTGCTGGACTGCGGGAAGTCGCTTCCGACGGCCACGGTGTAGAGCACGCCGTTGACGGAGATGACGGCGCTGCCGGGAGCGGGCGCGTTGCCCGGAATCGCCGGGACGGTGGGATTCGTCGTCTTGCCGCCACCCGCCGGCGACGCGGCAGGCGAGCCGGCCGTAACGGCCAACTGCTGGGCGAAGGGGTCTTTGCTGGCGAAGCGCCCGAACGAGGCCAGCACGCCGAGATCCGCAGAGGCAAGGGAACCCGTACCGGGGCCGGTCGTGGTGCTCGTCAGTCCAGCCGCGGCTCCGCGGAGCGTCGGCGCTGCGAGCGTGGGCACCGCACCGGGTGGGATAGCGGTGGTCGACGTGCTGCTGGCGACGGGCGGTGCCGGTGGGTTCAGCTGTTTCATGACGCGCGGCACCTGGAACGCGAGCAGACCGAGGAAGGCCACACCAAGTACGCCGGCGACGATCTTCTGCTTCTTCTGCTTTGCCTTGAGTGGGTCGACGTGCTTCTTGGCCATTACGGAGCTCCTGTCGCAGATGCGCCGCTCGGCGCAGTGGCGGTCGGTGTCGTGGTCGTGCTCGTGGTGGAGGTGCTCGTCGGGGTCGGCGTGGTGTTGACGACCGACGCCGGCGTGCCCGTTCCGTAGACGAAGGCGTCGATGACGAGCGAGGCCTGGATCTGTGGGAATTTCAGCGGGCTCTCGTTGAACGTGAGCGTGTCGACCGAGAAGAGCCGCCCCGTCGCGTCGAGCCGGCCCGCGCTCACCCTGACCAGGGAGCGCACGCGGTAGAGGAAATCGGCGAGGTTGTAGAAGTTGCCGATGAACGTCACCGAGATGGGCAGCACCTGGTAGCTGCCGATCACGACCGACGGCTGCGGTGAGATGGAGTCGAACCGGATCCCCGTGTCACGCGCGAGCTGGCTCAGCTCCAGCAGAAGGTCCGGCATGTCAGTCCGGTCGGGCATCGCCTTCGCGAGCCGATACACGTCGGCGACTTCGATCTTCGGCGCGGCGCGGACTGCTGCGACCTGCTGGTGGTATGCGTCGATCTTCGCCTGAACTTCGGTCGCCTGCGTCTTCAGATCCTTGAGCTTGGCGCCCTGCGGGCGTATGAGCAGGAACAAGCCGGCGAGGCCGAAGACGAGGACCGCGCCGACGATGATTCCGATCAACGCTCCTGGATGGAGTGACTTGAGGTCGGGGCGTTTCAGGTTCATGCGCCCGGGGCTCCGGCGACCTTGATATCGGCCGCGATCGAGAACTCGACCACGTCCTGACCGTTGAGCTTCGCGAGAGTGGAGCTTTGCAGCTGCACGTTGGTGAGGTCAGGCACAACCTGCAGTCGTGAAAGCAGCCGGGCGACCCCGTCGTGCGAATACGTGCGGCCCTGCATGATGAACTGGGAGGGGGCCCCGCCGGTGGACACGGCCGCGTTGGTCGTTGGTGAGATCGGCGATTTCGCGCTCAGCGTCGTCAGCCAGACGTCCTCGGGCAGCACGAGCGAGAACTCGCGAAAGACTCGGTCCCAGGCAACGCGGCTCGTCAGCGCCGTGCTCAGTGCGCTCACGCGCGCGCTTTGCTCGCCCGCGAGCTGCTGCTGTCCAGCAGACGGGCCTGCGGGGGGCGGCGGGAGGGCCTGGTAGGTGCGGGTCAGGTCGTCGACCTTCCGCTGCTGGGCCGCGACCTTGCCGCTGCCCATCATGAACATCGCGCCGAGGACCGCTGCAACCAGGATTCCGGAGCAGACGCCGACGAGGAGCGGCAGGCTCTCCTTCTTGATCGTGCGTTGGCCCTGATCTCGGGGCAGAAGGTTGACAGCGCGCATCTAGTCGTCGATCCCGAGTCCGATTGCGACTGCCAGCGAACCGATCTGCTCGGGCTGGCCGACCTTCTTCGACACCTTCATGCGGGCAAGCGGATCGCCGACCCGGACGTGCACCCCGATGAGGCGCTCGAGCTCGCCGGGGAGGCCGGGAAGGTGGGCGGTGCCGCCGGTCAAGACGATCTCGCCGATGCCCAGCGAGCCGGGTTGGTTCTGGTAGTACTGGAGCGACGAGACGAGCTCGCGCGCGAACGTCTGGATTGCCCTGCGCATCGCTTCGCGCGCCTTCTTGGCCTGATCGGCCGTGAGACCGTCCGGGACCATTTCGTCCGTCAAGGCGAGAGCACGCTTCGCACCCTCGACCTCTGAAGGCGCTGCGTCGACGGCTCGCGCAATCGCGACGTTGAGCGCGGAGCCGCCCCACTCGAGGACGCGCGTGAACTCACAGACGCGACCATCCGAGACGGCAAACGTCGAGCGCTCGTGACCGATCGCGACCACGACGAGTGCGGCGCTCGCGTCCGCGCCGACCCCTTCTTGCGGCGCCTGCAGAGCGCGCAACAGCGCGAAGGCCTCGAGGTCGATCCCGACAAGAGTGATGCCGGCCTTCTTGCAGGCGTCGACATAGCGGTCGATCAGCTCGCGGTACGCAACGACGAGCAGGACGCGCTTCGTCGGCTGACCGTCCTCGCCGACGCCTGCGCCGAGTATCTGATAGTCGAGCACGGCCTGGTCGATCGGGATCGGCAATGTTTCCTGCGCGCGGAAGCGGATCGCGTTGGCGAGTTGCTTCTCGTCCTCGACTCCGGCGATCTCGAAGGTGCGGACGCCGATCCTGTTGTTCGCGATTCCGAGGCGCACGCCCTTCTTGGGGAGCCCGTGCTTCGCAAAGAAATCCTTGAGAGCCTCGGCGAGCGCGTCAGGATCGCGCAGCTCTCCGCCGACGACGATGCCCGGGGCGAGCGGTTCGCGCGCGACCTGCAGCAGCTCGGCGGAGCCGTTGTTCGAGACGCGCGCAGCAGCGAGCTGAGACGCGCCGATCTTCAAGCCGACGATTCGCCCCTTGCTACTGCCACGCTCCGCCTTCACCTTCGGAGCCTTCTGCTTGCGCTCCTGCGGCTGCTTCGGCTCCCTCGTCTTGGCAGCGCCATCGGCCTTCACCTTCGGTGCCTTTTGCTTGCGCTCCTTGACGGGCTTGTCACCCTTCTTGCCGCCGAGCGAGAGCTCCTTCTTCCAGAACGGCACCTTCGCGGCGTCTTCCGGCACGGGCACACTCGCGGCGGAGGCCACGGTGTCCTGCGCAGCCGTCGCCTCCTCCTTGCGCTCCTTGACGGGCTTGTCGCGCTTCTTGCCGCCGAGCGAAAGCTCCTTCTTCCAGAACGGCACCTTCGCGGCGGCTTCCGCAATCGGCGGCAGCTCGGCCTGCGGTACGGGCGGATGGACCTCTACCGACGGGATCGGCACCGGAACACGCGCGGTGGCGGCTTCGGGGGCCGGCGCGGGCGGCATGGCCGGCGCCGCGTTCCATGGTTCGGAGGCGTCCTCGGCCTCCACCGTCACGTGAGCCTCCGCGGCACGCGGCTCCACCGCGACGGGCTCGTCGGCGGCGGAAGCGTCTTCTGCAACGGGCTCCACCTCCGCGACAGGCTCTTCGATTGCCACGGGCTCGACTTCTTCGACAGGCTCGTCTGCAAGGTGCTCGTCGGCGGGAGGCTGCTCCGCAACCTGCTCGGTCTCGGGTTTGCGGCTGAACGAGACCTCCTTCTTCCAGACGGTCTCCTCGGCCGCCTTCGGCTCCGCTGCGACGGGCTCTTCCACGACGGGCTCCTCCGCGACGGGCTCGTCCACGACAGGCTTCTCGGCAACAGGCGCTTCGACCGCGGCCTCCTCGGCCGGCGTCTCCGCGTCCGCGTCAGCCTTCGCCTTGCGCTTGAGCGACAGCTCCTTCTTCCAGACCGACGCCGGCTTCTCGTCGGTCGCCGACACGTCGTCCGCGTCCTTCTGCTCCTTCGGCTTGCGCCCGAAGGACAGCTCCTTCTTCCAAAGCGACTGGTCGTCCATCACTAACTCCCGGCGACGCGCAGTCCTGCTGCGAGCTGCTGCTCCTCGTGCGGCTCGCTGAGATCGACCGGAGGCTCCACAGGGAAACCTGCACGCTCGAGCAGACCGATGAGTTGCGCCGGCCGGCTCGAACGAGTGAGGCCGACCTCGAGCTCCACGACGCCTCGCTGGATCAGATCCGCGAGCGACTGCTCCATCGTCTGCATGCCACGGCTGCTGTTGGTCTGCATCACCGAATAGATCTGCTCGACCTTGCCCTGGCGGATGAGGTTGCGAACGGCATCGTCCGGCAGCAGGATCTCGAGTGCGGGGACGCGCCCCAGTCCGTCGGCCGTCGGAAGCAGCGTCTGCGTGACGACACCCTGCAGCGAGCTCGCGATCTGAATGCGGATCTGCTCTTGCCCCTCGGCCGGGAAAACGTCGATGATGCGGTCGATCGTCGACGGCGCGCTCTGCGTGTGCAGCGTTCCGAAGACCAGGTGGCCGGTCTCCGCAGCGGTCAGCGCGGTGGAGATCGTCTCGAGGTCGCGCATCTCGCCGACGAGGATCACGTCCGGGTCCTGGCGGAGAGCGGCACGCAGAGCCTCGCCGAAGCTCGTGGCATCAGGGCCGATCTCGCGCTGGTTGACGATGCAGCGCTTGTGTCGGTGCAGAAACTCGATCGGGTCCTCGATCGTGAGGATGTGCTCGGAGCGGTTCCGGTTGATCTCGTCGATGATGGCTGCGAGCGTCGTCGACTTACCGGAGCCGGTCGGGCCGGTGACGAGGACGAGCCCGCGCGGCTTCTCTGCGAGCTGGTGCAGCGTCGTCGGGAGGCCGAGCTCCTCGAGCGTCTTGATCTCGGCCGGGATCAATCGGAATGCGGCCCCGATCGATTCCCGTTGGAAATAGACATTCACGCGGAAGCGGGCGAGGCCGGGAATCGAGTGCGAGAAGTCGAGTTGGCGCTTGATCTCGAAGTTCTTCTGCTGCTCGCTCGAAAGGATGCGGTACAGGAGCTCCTGTGTGTCCTCAGGCGTCAACGGGGCGTACTCGTCCAGGCGCTCGACTTCTCCGCGCACACGAATGACGGGGGGCGTCCCAACGGTCACATGGAGGTCTGACGCATTACGCGCCACCATGTGCTCTAGGAGCTCATCGATTGAATTGACCGGCCGCATAACTCGAACGAGTCATCGGCAGGCCATGGCGCCGCCTTTACCTCTTAAAGAAGCCCTGGTTTTCAAAAGGCACGATCACCCCTTCGAGGGTTACCCACCGTGGGTGAGTTGGCCGATGCCTGACGGGCCACTCTGTTCGTTTCCCATGGAAGGAGTTCCCGCATGATCAGCAAGATTCGGCAGCGGCTAGCTAGTGAGGAAAGCGGTTTCACGCTCATCGAGCTGCTCGTTGTCATCATCATTCTCGGCATCCTGCTTGCGATCGCGATCCCCTCGTACCTGAGCTTCAGGGATCGTGCGAACAACTCGGCCGCCAAGGCCAACGTTCGCGCCGCGATTCCGGCTGTCGAGGCCTTCAACGCCGACAACGTCGGCACTGGCAACTCGGCCGGTTACGCCGGCATGACGGTCTCGCTGCTGCAGGTCTATGACTCAGCGATCGTCCCCACGAAGCTGACCATCAAGACGGCCACCTCCGTGACGTACTGCGTCGACAGCACCGTCGGCGGCAAGGTCTGGAACAAGGCCGGCCCCGGCGCCGACATCACGGTCGGAGCCTGTCCGTAAGCAAGACACCTGAGACCGAGGCGCGGGCACACGCTCGCGCCTCAATCTCTTCCGTCCCGGAAGAAGGAGCATGAAAACAATGCACTCGAAGCTGATGAACCGGCTCAAAGGTGAGGAGGGCGGATTCACCCTCATCGAGCTGCTCGTTGTCATCATCATTCTCGGCATCCTGCTCGCGATCGCGATCCCCTCGTACCTGAGCTTCAGGGATCGTGCGAACAACTCGGCCGCCAAGGCCAACGTTCGCGCCGCGATTCCCGCTGTCGAGGCTTTCAACGCCGACAACACCGGCACCGCCAACTCCGCTGGTTATGCGGGCATGACGGTCTCGCTGCTGCAGGCGTACGACTCAGCCATCGTCCCCACCAAGCTGACGATCTTCAGGGCGACCTCGGTCACCTACTGCGTCGACAGCACGGTCGGCGGCAAGGTCTGGAACAAAGACGGCCCCGGCGCCGACATCGTCTCCGGAGCCTGCACCTAGTCCGAGCTGCACATGAGGATCGAAGGGCGTGGGCGACCACGCCCTTCGTCTTTCAAGTCGCCCCTTTTCGCTGCCGATAGACACTCCGTGACCTTCACGCTCTCGCCCCCGATCCGATATGCAGCCCTGCTCGGGCTTCTCGCTGCCGTACTCATCGGCGGCGGGATGACCGTGCTGGGCCACCGCGACAGCTCGGTCGCCACACCCCACGTGATCACGCACCATCCCTTCGGGCCCGGCGTGAAGACCAAGACCACGGTTGTCCCGAAGAAGCACTCGACCAAGGCCGCCAAGGCGAAGGCGACTCCGACCGTCCCGGTCGCCCCGAAAGCCCCGGAAAAGCCGTCGGCCGTGATCGCCGCGCTCGCTGCAGGGCTCCCCGTCCCGATCGCCGCCGCACTCGGTCGGCACCAGACCGTGGTCGTGTCGCTCTACAACCCTTACTCCCAGGTGGACGGCATCGCCTTCGCGGAGGCGCGCGCCGGCGCGAAGATGGCCGGCGTCGGGTTCGTCCCGCTGAACGTCCTCAGCGAGGCTCAGGTCGGAAACCTGACCCAGATGCTGGGCCTGCTTCCGGATCCGGGCGTGCTCGTCTACATCCGGCCCGGGACGCTCCTGGCCAGGATCAGCGGCTTCGCGGACAAGGAGACCGTCGCGCAGGCTGCCCAGAACGCCGCCCGCGGAACGTGACGGACACGGCCCCCGAGGGTGCTGGGGCACGCGAGCTCTTCGTCCGGCACGCCCGCCGCGACGGACGCTCGGTAGCGATCCTCCGTGCCGTCGACTACGGCGACTCGTGCGTGGTCGAAGCTGAGGTCTATCCGGCCGGCGGCCGCAGCGCCGAGCCCTCCAGGCCCGGGCCCTACACCTTCGCCGACGTCCACCAGGCGACGGCATTCATGACCGAAGCCGTCGAGGCCCTGATGGTCCTCGGCTGTGACGTTCATGCGCAATAACGTCGGAAAATCCGGCCGCTGCCCGGCCATGATGATTTTCCGCCGCGGTCCTGAGGAAGAGCTCTTCCAGCGAAGTCGGGCAGAGCCCGCCTTCGCGCCGACTGGCCGACTAAGGGATGCAGCCTGTGGTAGCCGGTTCGCTCTGGACGAGCTCGCCGTTGACCTGCTCCACCACGACTGACGAGGCGCCCCAGGTGCAGCCATCTGCCCGCTTGGCGGGTGCTGCGCCGGCTGCCACGGTCAGGACGACCAGCAGGCAGGCGGCAATGAGCATGAGACCCCTCTTCATATGGCTTCAACGCCATATGTCTTCGAAAAGATACGGGCCCCGTTCACTCCCACCTAGGGCCAAGACGGCGCAGGGAACGTTGATCTTCCCTAGCCGACCGAATTCCGAGAGGCAGCCGCCGAGCGCCAAGAGCCGCAAGATCATCATGGCCGCGAAGCGGGCCGGATCTTGCGGCTAGATGGAGACGCGGGCGAGCTCTTCGATCGACGTGAGACCGGCGGCGACCTTGGCCAAACCGTCGTCCCACAGGGTTCGCATGCCCTCGCCGATCGCTGCGCGCTCGATGTCCTCGCGGCTCGCCTTCGTGACGGCGAGGCTCTCGAGCTGCTCGCTCATGGTCAGGAGCTGGTAGAC
Source organism: Actinomycetota bacterium (assembly GCA_030854665.1). Taxonomy (GTDB): domain Bacteria; phylum Actinomycetota; class Thermoleophilia; order Gaiellales; family Gaiellaceae; genus 3-1-20CM-4-69-9. The sequence continues at coordinate 3,140 of JALYST010000043.1, read as the reverse complement.
GCCGATCCGGCCCTTGTAGCCGGTCTGGTTGCACCTGGGACAGCCCTTCTTGCGGTAGAAGACCATCCCGTCGCTGGCCGCAGCCACGTCGCGGGAAACTCGCGCCTTCATCAGCTCGTCGACGGAAGGTTGGTACATCTCGCAGCAGTGCGTGCAGAGCTTGCGGGCGAGCCGCTGGGCAACCACGGCGGAGACCGCGGCGCCGATCAGGAACGGCTCCACGCCCATCTCGCCCAGGCGCGTCAGAGCCTGCGGCGCGTCGTTCGTATGCAGCGTCGAGAGCACGAGGTGCCCCGTGAGGGCGGCCTCGATCGAGATCTTGGCGGTCTCGCCGTCTCTGATCTCGCCGACCATCACGACGTCGGGGTCGGAACGCAGGATCGACCGCAGGGCGGTCGCGAAGGTGAGGCCGGCCTTCTGGTTGATCTGCACCTGGTTGACGCCCGCGAGCCGGTACTCGACCGGGTCCTCGACCGTGATGATGTTGATCTCGGGCCGGTTGATCTCGGTGAGAGCCGCATAGAGCGTCGTCGACTTACCAGAGCCCGTGGGCCCGGTGACCAGCAGGGCGCCGGTGGGCTTGTGGATCAGCGTTTCGAGCGCTCCCCGCATCTCGTCGGACATGCCCAGCTCCTCGAGAGTCGGAGCCCTCTTGGACTTGTCCAGCAGACGCATGACCACCGACTCGCCCTCGACCGTCGGCAGTGTGGCGACGCGAACGTCCAGTGTGCGGCCTGCGGCCGCCGCGTTGAGTGAGATGCGTCCGTCCTGCGGCTTGCGCCGCTCGGCGATGTCAAGCTTCGCAAGCACCTTCAGGCGGGTGACGACACCGGGCATCATCCGCTTCGGGATCCGCTGAACTTCGTTGAGCACGCCGTCCACGCGGAAGCGGACGAGCAGCGAGTCCTCCTGCGGCTCGAAGTGGACGTCGGAGGCCCCGTCCTCGGCGGCCTGGAAGATCACCGAGTTCACAAGGCGAACGAGCGGCGCATCGGAGATGCCGTCGTCGACCTCGAGGTCGTCGGCCTCCTCTTCCTCCTCCAGCGCCAGCTCGCCCTCGGCGGCGGCGGCACGGGCGCCGAACGCTTCGGAGGCACGGGCCAGGCGGCGGATCTCGACGAAGATGTCGTCGCGCGCCGCCACGCCGATCTCGAGCGGGTAGCGCGTGGCGAGTCGCAGCTCGTCGATCCCCTGGATGTTGCCAGGGTCGCCAACGGCAATCTTGAGCGTTCCATCGTCGAGCGCGTACGGAATGGCGACCAGGCGCTCGAGGACGTGAAGGGGGATCTCTTTACTCGCTTCCTCGGCGACGCCCGTCAAGGCCAAGTCGACGAGGGACATCTGGTACCGGGCCGCGAGGGTGCGGGCAAGCCCTTCGCTGGACGCCACGTTCTGTTCCACCAGGGCATGCGCGAAGGAGCCCATGCCGGCGGCGCTTCGGACCATGGCCAGCTTGTCCGCGGGCACGAGGCCCGTGGCGGCGATCAGGTCCGCGACCAGCTCGGCGAGCGCATTGATCGGCGGCGGGGCACCGCCGACGCCCCCGGCGGCGGGCGTCGCCGGAGACCCGGTCTCGGTGCCCGGACTGCGTAGATTCGGTGGGCGTTCGGTGTCCATATATCCCTCGTTCGAGGTATCGGCAGGAGCCCCCCGTCCCTTGATCCCAGCTCTCTCAACCTCACCCCCTCCAGGGGGCCGATATCGCCCTAGATGAGGGACTTTCTGCGTTCGCCGCTCGCCCGACTCTGGGTACCTGTCCTGGCCCCGGCCGCCGGCCTGGCCTACCTCGATCGAGGGACGGACTCGGGCGACCTCGTCTACTTCGTCCACAGGGGCCAGCAGCTGGTCTCGAGCGGCTGGGCGGATACCTTCGCCGACCCCCGGCTGCAGTCGGGCCCCTTGCAGCTCGCACTCTTCGGCGCTGTGCAAAATCTGGCCGCGCTGGCTTTTCTGATCGAGGTGGCGTCGCTGCGCTGCTCCTCTACGTGCTCGGCCGGGTCGGCCTTTCCGATCGGGCCCGCCTTGCCGTCGGGCTGCTGGCAGTGGCCGGAGGGCTGACTCATATCTCGTTCGTCTACGGGCATCCAGCCGAGACGATCGTTCCGTTGCTCTGGGTGCTCGCCGCCCTCTGGGCGCGCGAGGGCCGGGTGCTGAGCGCGGGAGCGCTCGTAGGCCTGTCCGCCGGCTTCGAGCTCTGGGGTGTGCTCGGCGTGGTGGTGCTACTCCTGGCTCCGAGTGCGACGCGCGCGCTCGCCGGTGGCTGTGTGCAAGCGGCCGTCGTGTCAGCGATGCTCGCGCCGTTCGCACTTGCCGGCACGTTTCGGATGTTCGAACACGAGTGGCGGGTGACGTCGGGGACGCTGGTCGGTCTCGTCGTCGGTCCCGGCGCTGACTTCGGCTGGCCGCTCAGGGTCGCGCAGGCCTCGCTGGCGATCGGCGCAGGCGCAGTCCTCGCCTTTGGTTTGCGGCGTAGCGTGCACTCGCTGTGGCTCGTGCCGCTCGCGGTCGCGCTGGTAAGGCTGCTGCTCGATCCCGTCTCGTTCGGCTGGTACTGGCTCGAAGTAGAGGCGCTCGTTCTCGTCGGCGCCGGCCTCATGCTGAGCGAGTTGCCGGCTCGGTTTCCTGCAAGTCGCGTCGGGCGGGCCCTCGGCCCGCAGCACTAGCGCAGGGTCGAGAAGTAGGCGTGAAGGATCTCGCGGCCCCAGAAGAGGGCAACGACCGAGCCGATCGCGAGGAATGGACCGAAAGGGATCCCCATCTTGCGCGCCTTCGAGCCGTGCCGGACGAACAGCACGAAGCTGGGCACTAGCGCGGCCAGCATCCCGACCATCAGGGCGACCGAGACCGTCCGTCCGAGGGCCGCGCCCATCAGCAGCGCCAGCTTCACGTCCCCCATGCCCATCCCGGCCGGGTACGCGAGCGCCGCGGCAAGCAGGAAGCCCGACGCGGCCAGCGCAGAGAGCGCCCATTCCGGGCTGAGATCACGCGCGGTGTTCGCGACGAGCACGACAATCGTCGCGGGGAGAACGATGCGGTTGGGGATGATGCGATGCTCGAGGTCGATCGCCGAGACGGCGACGAGCACGGCGCAGAAGAACGCGGCAACCGCGGCCTCGAGGGTCAGCCCGAACGCAAGCACG
>JALYST010000040.1 GCA_030854665.1 Actinomycetota bacterium | reverse complement strand
GTCGCGCCGGTGTTACCGGTCGGTCCAGTTGCGCCGGTCGGACCGGGATTCCCGGTCGGTCCTTGAGGACCGGGGGGACCGGCCTGCCCCGGGGGGCCAGTCGCGCCCTGAGATCCGGAAGCGCCACCTCCCCCGGGGCCCGTCGGTCCGATCGGGCCGGCCGGACCTGTCGGGCCGCGAGGTCCGCGCACCCACGTGATCCGGTACTCAGACTTCCGACAGCGAGTTCGCGCGGACACGATCCGCGGCCTGCTCGTTCGTCTGCTGACGCAGGCGAAGATCCGTGTCGGACCGGGGCTGATACCCGTGTCCCACGAGACGGCGTACTCGGTCGGCCGGCACGTCTCGGAGCTCTGAACGATTCTGACTGCGCCGGTCGTACGGCCGACGCAGGCACGGATCTGGCCGCCATTCGCGAGGCCGCCCTGGCCCGGGAAGGCAAGGACCGCAGCCCCGAGCAGCTGCGCTACTAGCGTCGCACGAACGGCTGGTCGTCTTGAGAACGCCACGCTAAGGTCCCTTTCAGCCAGCATGACTGGCCTCCTTCGTACCGACTGCAGATTGTGAGGGCCACTTCGGAGGTCGCCGTTTTCGAGTCCCGGCCCAGGCGGGCCGCCCGCGAGCCCCCCAATCTTCGACGAGCAGGAGGGATGATCGCTGCGAGATAGCGGACCACTCCAGAAGCTCGGGCGAACGGCATCTGTCCTCGGCGCCGCCCGAGGTCTGGGAGTTCGAGACGCACAACCCGCTGCGCGCGTAGCTGTCCTCGACATTGCCCGCGTCGCTGTCCCCGACATGTCGCGGGCGCGGAGAAGGCGACCTGCCTCCCGCGCCATCCAAGCATGGTCACAGATCTCGAGGAACACGCGCGTCGGCTAAGCGCCCGACGGACTAAACCGCGTAAACGGCTACTTGCTCCGACCGCAGGCGATCGCCGTGTTTTCTTACCGGCGAACACCGCGACCTACAGCGTGACAGGCCGGCGATCTTGCTGCCGAAGCTGGAGGGCGGCGGGTACTTTGTTTCTGAAGGCTCCATAAAGGGCGCCATACCTGACGCACGTTGGAGACAGTGCAAGTGGATCTGAAAGGAAAGACCCCGGTTTGCGGGGCCTTTGCAGAGCCCTCTTCCGGACTCGAACCGGAGACCCCCTCCTTACCATGGAACGTCTCAGGCAACCGGTGGCAGCCGGTGGCAACGGTTCGGCGCTAATTCAAGCCATTTTCGGGCTTTCCGCGAGCCGAACGTTTGCCAGCCGTTGCGCCCCCTCTGTTCCATAACTGTTCCATCCCAATCGGCCGGAAACGGGCCGTTTGGAGGTCGACCAGCGGCTCGTCGACGCGCTCGATCTCACCCGGGGCCCCCGCCGCTTGATCTGGTACTTGCGCATGTCTGATGTTCAGACCGGCAGTCGTTCGCTCCTGCTATCTGGCCGTGCCCTCGGGTTCGTGGGAAGTAGTCATATCGACGCGAACAACGCCGGCCTTTCTCAGATGGGACTCCTCGCGCGAGGCTCAGATGGCGTCGTCTGCTTCCTCCGGCGGATCGCGACGAAACCGTTCCTGCCATGCGGCGCGAACCGCGTTGGCTTGATCCGCGCGCTTCCGCGCTCGTTCGCTCGCCCGGCGGTCGCGGACAACCACGTCAACCGGATATCCACGTGTCTCGTACATGACTACAAGAACGTCGAACCGCCGTACGGTCTTGTACGGCAAACCGGCCTTCGTGGTGCGGCCGGCCTGTGTCTTTACAGCGCGATGTGCTCGCCCTCGGGGACGAGCACGCGGCGGTGCTTCGAGCCTTTGTACCCGAGGTGATCCACGTCTGTATCGGTGCCCCTCGCAGGATCTAGCTCGAAGCGAGCCTCGAGGCGCTGCGCAGCTCGTGGCCGGACTTTCAGCTCGTCGAGGAGCCGAAACGGACCGGCGCCTTCGTCATCTGGGGTCTCGAGGCAATTCGCCTCGCGCGGCGCTAGCACGTCGCCGCCGGAGTGACGGTCGCTGGATTGCGGCCGCAGACGCGCCGAGCATCGCGCTCAGCATCCAGAAGACCGGTTTCGTCCCGTTCGCTCCGGCGACGACGCCCGCTGCGGCCGGCGCGGCCACCTGTCCGAGGCGGTTCCCAGTCAGACGAATGGCGAGCGCGGTCGCCTGCGCGTACGGCGGCACGAGCTGAACGACGATTGTCATGGACAGGGGCTGTCCAAAGCCGAGGCCGAAGCCGGCGACGATTATGAGCAGCGCCAGCAGCCAGACGTCGTGGACGAGTGTCAGGCCCGCAAAGGCGATTCCGGCGGCGGCGGCGCTGAGCGTGATCAGTCGCAGCCGGCCGACGAAACGGACGATCGAGCCGATCCCGATTCGCGACGCAAGCGAGGCCGCCGCTCGCAAGCCGAGCAGGACACCCACGGTGCCGGGAGCGATGCCGCGCTGTTCGCCTAGGACCGGCATGTACGCGGTGAAGACGTCGGCGGCGGAGAGGACCGCGATGCTGGCGAAGATTCCGGTGGGAACACCGGGTGTCGTGAGGATCGTGCGGAGGCTCCCGCGACGGCTCTCGGCGACGGCCTCAGGTCCGTGCGGGCGGCGCCGCTCGGCCAGGAATGCGCAGGCCGTCGCCACAGCCGCCAGTCCGCCTGCAACGACCATCGCGAGGCTCGTCGCGCTGGTCAGAGACGAGCCTCCGCGGTGCTCGAGCAACGCGCCACCGAGCACGGGCCCGACCAGTTGCCCGACCGAAACGCCCGCCGTGAGCAGGCCGAAGTGCTGGTCGTGGTGCAACGGGTCCGACTCGCGTGCCACGACTTCCTGCACGCCGAGCGCCAGCGCCAGGTGACCGAGCCCCAGTAGGGCCGTTGTGGCGGCAAGCTCGAGGGGTGTCCTCGCCACGGCCAGGATGAGACACGCCGCCGTCTGCACAGCGCACCCGGCGACCAGCAGCGGTCCGCCGTGCCGGCGGTCCGAGAACCGACCGAGCGGGATCGCAAGGAAGAGCGGAATGAGCGCGAACGCGGCGGCAACAAGACCCACCTCCCGCGGACCGGCGCCCAGCGCGAGCAGCCGGTACGAGGTGATCGGGCGAGCGATGTAGACGGCGGCCTGCGCCACCGTCATCGCAAGCAGTGCGTACGCGAGCCGGCGGTTCAGCTTGCGTCGGCGACGACGGAGCACGCCTCCGGCGGGATGTGGACCTTGATCCGTTGGCCCGGAACGTGCTGGAGGCTCTGTACCGTCAGCGGCTGCGAGCCGACGTCGACCGCGTATTCGTAGTGATCGCCGAGAAACGCAACCGCGCGGACGTCGGCCTCCCAGGTATTCGCGCCGTTCACGGCGACGTCGTCGGCCGGAATGAGCGTGACCGCCTCCGGCCGGAAGGCGAGCGTGACCCGAGCGTCGATCTTCGTGCCCCCCGCTGCATGGACGGCAAGGCGTTTGGCGGACGCGGTCACGTCGACGAGTAGCAATGCTCCCTCGCGGGCGGCGACCACGCCGTCGACCAGGTTCACGCGGCCGACGAATTCAGCCACGAACCGGTTTGCCGGCGCACGGTAGACCTCTTCGGGCGTGCCGATCTGCTGGACGGCTCCCGCGCTCATGACGACGATGCGGTCGCTCATCGAAAGGGCCTCGTCCTGATCGTGCGTCACGAAGATCGTCGTCAGGCCGAGCGTCCGCTGGAGCTCCTTCACCCACGTACGCGCGCGTTCGCGGAGCTTTGCGTCGAGGTTCGAGAACGGCTCATCGAGGAGGAGCACGGAGGGCGAGTAGACCAGGGCCCGGCCGAGCGCTACGCGCTGCTGCTGCCCACCGGAGAGCTGGTGCGGATAGCGCGTCTCGTACTCCCGCAGCTCGACGAGGTCGAGCACCTCGAGCACGCGCCTGCGGACGTGGTCACGCTTGAGCTTCCGGACCTTGAGCGGGAACGCGAGGTTCTCGAACACGGTCATGTGCGGCCAGACCGCGTAGGACTGGAAGACGATCCCGAGGTTCCGACGCTCCGCCGGAATGCTGACGCGACGGTCCGCGTCGAAGAACGTCTCGTCGCCCACGCTGATTCGGCCTTCCTCCGGCTGCTGGAACCCGGCGATCGACATCAGCGTCGTCGACTTGCCGCAACCGCTCGGGCCGAGCAGCGTGAAGAGCTCGCCTTCCTCGACTGCAAAGCTCACCTGGTCGAGGGCCCGCTGCTCCCCGAAGGACTTGACGAGGCTCTCTACCTGGATCTCAGGCATCGGTTCCTCCCATCGGCCGGATCTTGAAGAGCGTCGCTCCGACGGCGAGAACGACCACCGTGATCGCGACCTGCACCATCGCGAGCGCCGAGACGGGCCCGATCATCCCTTGCAGGAATTGCGAGAGCATCGTCGCTCCCATCACCTCCGTCCCCGGCTTCACGAGAAAGACCGCCGGGTCGTAGTCATTGAGGATCTCGACGAACATCAGGACGAAGGATGCGAAGAGCGCCGGCCGCAACAGCGGCAGGACGACGCTCCTGCTCGTCCTCCACCAGCCTGCGCCGGCCGCCCGCCCCGCCCGATCGAGCTCCTCGCCGATGCGGGCCAGGGTCGGATACATGACGACGTACGCGAACGGCAGATTCCGGACGCAGAAGGCGAGCATGATTCCCCAGATGCTGCCGCGGAACCAGTCTCCGATCGCACCGGTGACGAGAAACGTCCAGAAGAAACCGATGCCAATGATGATTCCCGGCGTCGCGCGCGGGTAGAGCAGCACGACCGGCAGCGTGCGCCGGAGTGGAAAACGAGAGCGATGCGCCACGAGCGTCGCGAGCGCGACGAGCGCCGTCGCGAGGACCGCTCCGACCACCGAGATGAGCGCGCTGTTCTCCATCGACCGGCGAAAGACGTCGTCGCCGAGCGCCTGCCAGTTGCTCCAGGTGAAGAGCTCCCAGGGCGCGATCAACGGCGTGAGAATCGTGACCACCGACATCAGCGCCAGACCGAGCACGGGAATCACGGTCGTGAAGACGAGATAGATCGCCAGGCAGGCGGCGAGGGGCCAGCGCCACACGCGCAGACCGAGCAGCTCGCGTCGGCCGACCTTTCCCGCCACCGAGACGAATCGCGCTTCGGCCCCGAGCAGCCTGTTGCGGATCAGCAGCAACAGGGTGGCGACGACGAGCAGCATCATCGCGCCCGCGCTGACGGAGCCCGGATCGGGCGTCGACGCGTTCGTCCAGAGGTTGTAGAGGTAGCTCGAAACGAAGGTGATGTTCCTGGAGGTCCCGAGCAGCAAGGGGATGCCGAGTGCCGCGATGGCGAGCGTGAAGATCAGCGTCGCGGAGTTGAGCAGCGCCGGCCGCAGCATCGGGATCGTGACATTGCGGAGCACCTTGAGCGGTGGCGCGCCCGCACTGCGGGCAGCGTCCTCGAGCGCGGAGTCGGCCCGCGCCAGAGCGGCCGCGCACGTGAGGAACGCGATCGGCAGCAGGCGGGCGCCCTCGACGAGGGCCATGCCGGGAATCGTGTCGATCGCGAGCGTCCCCACATGCAGGCGCTGTGAGAAAAAGTTCGTCAGGTAGCCGCCGGGCCCCCAGATCACGACCCAGCCCAGCACCATGCCGAGGGACGGCAACAGGATCGGGAGCAGGACGAGCCGCGAGTAGGCGCTGCGCCCGGGGAGGTCCGTTCGGCCGCACAGGATCGCGAAGGCCGCCCCGAGGACGACGGCGATCGCCGTGGTCAGCGCCGCGAAGGCAAGCGTGTTCTGCCAGGCGTGCCAGAAGGCCGCGTCCCCGAACAGCTGGCGGTAAGGATCGAGCGTGAAGACCCCGCCCGCCTCGTAGAGCGGACGGTCTCGGAGAGACGCATAGAGCAGTGGAACGAACGGGCCGAGGATGAGCGCGATCACGAGCAGCCACGTCGCGCCCTGCACCGCTCCCGCCGGCAGCAGGCTCCGACGCGGCGGCGGGAACGCCTCGGCCATCGAGGCGGTCGTGTTCATGCTCAATTCGGCCCGTTCGTTCCGGTTAGACGCTCGCTAGCCGAAGATCGAGTGCCAGCGTGCGGCGAACTTCGGTCGGTCGTTGACGAACTTCTGGCTGAAGGGAACGAGGATCACGTTCTTCGTTCCCACCTTCTGATACACGTCGGCCAGCGTGTTCGCGCAGCCTCCCGACGGCTGGAATTTGTTGCGGAAGGCCGTGAAGCCCGATTCGCACATCGCCTGCTGGCCTGCCGTCGAGTAGACGAAGTCGAGAAACAGCTTCGCCGAGGCCGGGCTCGCTGCCTTCTTCGTGATCGCGACGCCGCGCGGAACGAGGGGCGTCGCATCCTTCGCGTAGCTCCAGTCGAGCAGGCGCTGGAGATTCGCATCGTTCGCGATCCTGAAACGCGCGGTCGGCGAGGTGAGATAGGCCGCCGTCGCTCCGCCCTGCGCGACGAGCTGGAGCTGTGACGCCACGCCCGTCGTCGGCGACAGCCGCTTGCCGATCGCCTGGAAATTCGACCAGCCCTTCTTCTGGACGTACCCCCAGAGGCCGGTGTACCCGAACGTGTTCTCCACCGTGTACCCGGAGACCTTCTTGTAGGTGTCGGGATCGCGCGCGATCTCCGTCACGGAGGTGGGAACCTTGTCCTTCAGGAGCACCTTGTTGTAGACGATGATCGCCGGGTCCGGCGACATGACGTAGATCCCGTTGAACTGCTTGACGAACTTCGGATAGCTCGCAAGCCCGTTCGGGGTGAAGCTCATGGCGAACTTCTGCCGTGCCGCGTAGATCCAGAGGTTCGGAGCGCTTGCGATCAGGAGGTCGGCGGTGCGGACGCCCTGCTGCGCCTCGGACGCGTACTTCGAGAAGATGGTGTTGTCCTCGAGGTCGTACGACGTCACCTTGATCCACGGGTAGACGGCGTTGAAGCGTGTCACGAGCGCCTTGAAGTTCGCCGAAGGCGGATTGCCGTAGAAGACGAGACCGGACTCCCCCTTGGACTGCTCGATCAGTGGAGCAAGCGGATGCTCCTTTGGCTTCGGCTTCGCTGCCCCTTGGTCGGCGTGGGAGCTCGCGGAGCCGGCCGCGAGCAGGGCCACCGCCGCAGCCAGAGCGAGCACGAGCGCCCCACGCGCCTTTGCTGCATCAGTCACTGTTGTTCCCTCCCTCTCCTGGATTGCGCGGGCGCCCGCCCTAGTGACGTTCGCGACGCTCGTTCAGCGGCGGGATTGTGAATTTCGCGTGACCGAAAGTCGATGATTTCGGACGTTCTTTTCGGTTTGTTTCCTTGAGAACGTTTTGTCCATTTAGCTCACGCAAGTGGCACTTGGAGCGCACTACAATTTGCCGATGCATGGGAAGGGGGTTTTCTGGGGACGTCTACGGCTGTCGCGTCAGATCCTGCTGCTTCAGCTGGCGATCATCGTCCTGACGCTCGGCACTGGGCTGGCGGTCTCGATCGTCGAGGCCCGCAATCAGCTCGACAAGCAATCCGGGCAGCAGTCCCTGGCGATCGCGCGCACTATCGCGGCGACTCCTGAGATCACGCGCGCCTTCCATGCCCCCCACCCCGCCCAGATCATCCAGCCGATCGCGGAGCGGATCCGCCACGCGACCGGGGCGTCCTTCGTCGTCGTCGCGAATCGCGCCGGAATCCGGTACTCCCATCCGAACCCGGCCAAGCTCGGCAAGCGCGTCTCGACCGACTTCGGCCCGATCCTGTCGGGCAAGACGTTCGTCGGCGTCCAGACCGGATCACTCGGAAAGTCAGTGCGCGCAAAGGTGCCGCTCTATGAGAACGGGGAGATCATCGGTTTCGTCTCGATCGGTCTCCTGGAGCGTAAGGTCAGCGCCCAGCTCCGCGCCGACCTGCCGGTCATCCTGATTCCGCCGGGGATCGGCCTCCTGCTCGGAATCGTCGGCTCGGTCCTGCTCGCCCGTCGGATCAAGCGCCAGACGTTCGATCTCGAGCCCGACGAGATCGCAGCGCTCCTCGAGCAGCGAGAGGCGATGCTTCACGGCATCCGGGAAGGCACGCTCGCGACGGACAACGCGGGACGCGTGACGCTCGTCAACGACGAGGCGAAACGCCTGCTCGACCTGGACGATGCGGCAGTGGGGCGCCGCCTCGCCGAGATCGTGCCGCCGGGACACGTGCGCGAGGTGCTTGCCGGCCACGTCGAGCTCCCGGATCAGCTCGTGCTCGTGAACGACCATCTGCTCGTCGTCAACCGCATGCCGGTTTCGGTCCGTGGCCAGGCGATCGGAGCCGTGATCACGCTCAGGGACCGAACCCAGCTCGAGGAGCTCGTGCGTGAGCGCGACGAGGCACGGGATCTCGCAAAGGCGTTGCGGGCCCAGGAGCACGACTTCTCGCACAAGCTCCATGTCGTCGCGGGCTTGATCGAGCTCGGGCGCTACGACGAGGCGATCCGCTTCATCAACGATTCCTCGCTCGTCCACCAGGCGCTTGTCGGCTTGATCGTCGACAACGTCGGCGACCCTGCGCTGGTTGCGCTGCTACTCGGGAAAGCGGCTATTGCGTCCGAGCGTGGCATCGAGCTGCGGGTCACCGCCGAGACTCGGCTCCCGGAGGACATCGAGGATGCGGAGAGCCTGATCTCGGTGGTCGGCAACCTCGTCGACAACGCGCTGGAATCTGTTGCTGCCACCCGGACCGGGTCGGGATGGATCGAGGTCACGATCAGAGACGAGCCCGGCGGCATCCTCCTGCGTGTCCACGATTCCGGACCGGGGATCGATCCGGACCTCGTCGAGGAGATCTTCGAGGATGGATTCACGACGAAGGTTGCGACGGGCGCGAACAGGCGAGGGCTCGGCCTGGCGCTCGTGCAGCAGGCGGTGCGCCGGCGCGGCGGCTACGTGAGGGTGGAAAACGCGGGCGGCGCCCTCTTCACCGCCTTCCTTCCACGCGAGCGGGAGTTGACAATAAGTTGATCCGCACCCTCGTCGTGGACGACGACTACATGGCGGCGTCGGTTCACCGCTCGTACGCCGAGCGAGTGCACGGGTTCGAGGTGGTGGCCGAGGCCCACACCGGACAGGAGACGATCGAGCTCGTCCACCGGTTGCGGCCGGACCTGGTGCTGCTGGACATCTACCTGCCGGACATGAGCGGGCTCGAAGTGCTCAGTGCGCTCCGCGAGCCCGACGCACCCGGCGTCGATGTCATTGCGATCACGTCCGCGAAAGACGTCGACACGCTCCGCCGGGCGATGCAGGGTGGCGTGATCCACTATCTCGTCAAGCCGTTCTTCTTCGACACCTTCCGGGAGCGGCTCGAGAAATACGCTGCGCTCCGCAGCCGCATGAGCCGGATGCGGGAGGCCGACCAGGTCGAGATCGACCGTCTCTACGGGCTTCTGCGCGCGCACGGGGGGACGGAACTGCCGAAGGGAATCTCGTCGCCGACGCTCGCACTGGTGCTGCAGGTCGTGGGTGAGGCGGCCGAGGAGGTGACGGCCGCTGAGGTGGCTGACCGAGCCGGAATCAGCCGCGGCACCGCTAGGCGCTATCTCGAGTTTCTCGCCTCGTCTGGATCGCTCGAGCTCACGCTGCGCTACGGCGCGACTGGGCGCCCGGAGCATCTCTATCGCGCAGTCGCCGTCACAGCCAGACCGGCGGGCTGACCCGAGCCTCAGCCGACGATCTGCTCGGTGGTCTCGACGAGCACGCGACGGGGCTTCGAGCCTTCGTACCCCGAGATGATCCCTCGCCGTTCGAGCATGTCGATCAGGCGGCCCGCCCTCGTGTAGCCGACGCGGAGGCGCCGCTGCAGGAGCGAGACCGAAGCAGTCTGTGTCTGGACAACGATGTCGATCGCCTTCTCGAGCAGCGGATCCTCATCGGGATCAAACTCGCCGTCGTCCGTGTGACCGGCCGCGCGCCGATGACCTGGCTCTTCGGCGTCGACGCCAAACACGAGGACGCTCGCCTTCGATTCGTCTTCTGGGCGTGCATGCGGTACCCGCGGCCGGGCGATCCAGAGGCGGAAATGACTGACGAACCTGTTGTCCTCGTATCGATGGAAGACGAGCCGGACGTCCAGCGAGACAGACCCTTTTACCGTGGACTCGACGATCTCGGCGAAGCGATGATCACACTGCGGGAGGTCATCGTTTACGACGGCAGATTCGCTCGGCGGCGCTTCAACCCGGTTCTCCGCCAAGACGAATGGGACTTCGACATCTCGGCAGGCCAGATCGCCCGCGACTTTTTACACCGAGGTGTTCCAGCGGCTCTTCCTCATCTAAGGACTCAGAGATGCCTGACTAGACAACAAAGTCGGCGTCTTTTTCGTCTGGTTGTTCCAAAACCTGTTCCATACCTGAGCACTGCCTGTGCAGGGCTTTCGCCAAAGCCCTCTGGCGGACTCGAACCGTCGACCCCCTCCTTACCATCGAAGCTCCCGGTGACCGAGCGCAGCCGAGCGCAACGGTTTCCGCCGCGTTTCCGGGGTTTCGGCGGTGAGCGCGTTGCCGTGGGTTGCGCTGGGTTGCGACCGCTCTGCTCCACAACTGCTCCACGATATGTTGGCTGTTCTGAAGACGGTCGACGCTCGGGTTGGCGCGATTGCCGACAGCGAGCTCGGATTCCGTGGTTGCGTCCCTGGCTATGTCGGCGTTGTTATCGACGCGTTAGCGCGTCGAACGGATCTTTCGCGCCAGGCAATCCGAACCGCACGATCAGAGCATCCGCGGGAAACCCTGGAAGCGAACGCGCGTCCAGGTGGTCGCTACGGCTCGGATCGTCACGGTGAGCGGCGTTCCTCCGGTCGTGTGCGCCTGGCGCAGCGGCGTCACGCGGTAACGGCCGACCGTGAGCACGAGCGTGAATCGGCCTCGCCGGTCAGAGGTGACAATCCGCGCATCGCCACTGCTCAGCGGCGTCAACCGAAAACGCGCGTGCGCGAAGCTCGACCAGCGTTCGCATGGCTCTCCTTCGCTTTGGGGGCCAGGACACCCGTAGGAAATCTGCGTGATGCCCGACAACCGCCCCGGACCTTGACCAGCAGTGCCGGCCTGCGGCATACCGCCCGCGCCGAACGCGACAAACGACAGCGCTATCGCGGCTCCCATCCGTACGGGCATGCGCACACCTCCTCTCGGAAAACGATACGTCGCCGCTGATCGCGACGTCACACACCTCGTCCGAACCGGAAACCCCGTTTCCGGCGCAATCGTCAGGTATCGCCCGCCGCGGTGAGAGAGGTCGTTTGTGCGCGGATGCGGTCGAGGATCGCGGGGTCACCGGTGTAGTCGACGCCGCATTCCTCGGCCTCGGCGAGGTCGAGGGAGCCGAGCAGGAGCCCCATGATCGGCATCGGAGCGCCGGTCAGCTTCGCGGTGGCGTCATCGGCCGAGCCGAGGCGCAGCTGGACCGTGCCCTCGCGGGCCTCGATCACGATCGGCTGGTCGCCGGTGCGAAGCTCGAGGGTTGCCGGCGGACCATCGGGGTGGTGGTCGCCGAGCATTAGCTCGAGCGCGCCGGCGAGCCAGTGGCTGCGGACGGCGTCATCCGCGGTCTGCTCGCTCATCAGCGGCAGACCCCAGCGCATCAGGTCGTCGAGGACCGGCCTGAGCTGCTCGCCGCGCGGAGTCAGTCGGAAGAGGGTGGTTGCGATCGGTGGAGGCGCGTCCTCGCGTGCGATCACGCCTGCCTTCTCGAGCTCGCGCAACCTAGCGGCGAGCAAATTGCTGGCGATGCCCGGTAGCCCGTTGCGGAGATCGGTGTAGCGGCAGGCGCCGCGGAGCGCGAGCTCGCGCACGATCAGCAACGTCCAGCGCTCGCCAACGACGTCGAGCGCCTTCGCGAGCGAGCAGTACTCGCTGTATGACCTCATACTGGAAGAACTCTACCACTCAGACGCGACTCTCTCCGTTATGCTTTAAGGTTTAGTCTCTACTGTTTACTTGTTCTACCACGCTTTGGGGAGGAAGATGACGCGTAAGCCACTAATCCTGATCGCGCTGCTGCTGGCGGCGTTCGTGATCAACCTCGACACGACGATCGTCAACGTCGCGCTGCCGACGCTCTCGCGCGAGCTGAACGCCTCTACCTCTCAGCTGCAATGGATCGTCGACGGGTTCAACCTGGCGTTCGCGGCGTCCGTGCTGGTCTTCGGCAGCCTGTCGGACCGGTTCGGGCGCAAGGGAATGCTTCTCGCCGGTCTCGCCGTCTTCGGCGTCGCGAGCTTCGCCGGCGGGCTGATGCAGACGCCCGACCAGCTGATCGGGGCGCGGGCCGTGATGGGCCTCGGTGCGGCGATGGTGTTCCCCTCGACGCTGTCGCTGCTCACACACGTGTTCACGGAGCGGCACGAGCGGGCCCTCGCCATCGGGCTCTGGGGTGCGACCACCGGCGCGGCGATCGCGCTCGGCCCGATCGTCGGCGGCTGGCTCCTCGAGTTCTCGAACTGGCGGAGCATCTTCTTTGCAATGGCGCCGGTCGCCGTGGTCGCCATCGTCTTGTCCGCGCGCGTCGTTCCGACGTCGCGTGACGCGGACACGCCTCGACTCGACTGGACGGGCTTTGTGCTTTCGACGGCGATGGTCGCGCTCCCCGTTTACACGATCATCGAGGCACCCAACCGAGGCTGGGCGAGCATCTGGACGGTCGGCGGCTTCGCAGTGACGGCGTTGCTGGCGGCCGGCTTTGTTTCCTGGGAGCGCCGCGTCAAGCGGCCGATGCTCGATCTCAGCCTGTTCACGAACCCACGTTTCATCGCGGCGAGCATCTCGGTCGCGATCTCCTTCTTCGCGCTCTCCGGATTCGTCTTCCTCGTCACTCAGTACTTTCAGCTCTTCAAGGGCTACGGCCCGCTCTCGACCGGACTGCGCCTGCTGCCGGTCGCAAGCTGCGTGACAATCGCCTCGGTCCTCGGCGCCCGGCTCGCCGTCAGGCTCGGCACGAAGCTGGTCGTCGCCTCCGGCCTATTCGCAATGACAGGGTTCTACCTCTGGGTCGCGACGACCGAAGCCTCGACCCGCTACGGCACGATCGCCGCGCAGATGGTCGTCCTCGGAACCGGCATGGGCCTGACCAGCGCGCCGGCGACCGAGGCGATCATGGGCGTGGTACCCAAGGCGAAAGCCGGCGTTGGCTCGGCCGTCAACGATGCCACCCGGCTGCTCGGCGGCACCCTCGGCGTCGCCGTCATTGGCAGCGTCTACGCCTCGCTCTATGCCAGCCGGCTGACGAGCACCCTCCCGGCGCTACTGCCGGCTGGCGTCGCACGCAGCGCGCACGCCTCTGTAGGCGCCGCGCTCACAGCTGCGAACCGGATGGCTGACAGCGGCCAACCGGTACTTGCGCGTGCGACCAGTGACGCGGCGCGCTCCGCCTTCTTCCACGGATTCCACGCCGGCAACTACGTCAGCGCCGGCGTCGCCGTCGCAGGAGCGTTGCTGGCGCTCGCGTTTCTTCCTGCCCACCCCGCTGCACCCACCGACGACACGCAGGAGCTAGCGACGTACGGCACGCCCGCCACTGCTACCCAAAACAGCTGACCCAACCCGAGCGAGAAGGACCGACAGCCGTCTCGCCACTGACGTCCAAGGAGTGCTTCCATGCCTAAGGTCTGGTTCATCACAGGTTCCTCCCGAGGCTTCGGCCGCAAGTTCGCCGAGGCGGCACTGTCGCGCGGCGACAAGGTCGCAGCGACCGCCCGCAACACCGATTCCCTTGCCGATCTGGCCGCCGCCCACGGCGACCAGATCCTGCCAATGCCTCTGGATGTCACGGACAGGGCCGCCGTGACCGGGGCCGTGCAGCAGGCCCACGAACGCTTCGGGCGCCTGGACGTCGTTGTCAACAACGCTGGCTTCGGCCTGTACGGCATGGTTGAGGAGCTCAGCGAAGAGAACGTCCGCGCCCAGTTCGACACGAACGTGTTCGGCACCCTCTGGGTGACCCAGGCGGTGCTGCCCTACCTTCGTGACCAGAGCAGCGGCCACATCATCATGCTGTCCAGCCTGCTCGGGCTCGCCGCCTTCCCCACGACCGGCGGCTACACGGCCTCGAAAGCAGCCATTGAAGGGCTATCCGACTCGCTGGCCCAGGAGGTCGCCGGCTTCGGCATCAAAGTCACCGTTGTCGAGCCCGGCCCCTTCGACACCGAGTTCGCCACATCCTCCACCTGGTCCGAACCCGTGGCCGCCTACGACGGCGTACGCGACGCGGTCAACGCCGGCTTCGGCACCATGCCGACGCCCAACCCGGACAACGTCGGCCTAGCACTGCTGAAGATCGTCGACGCCGACAACCCCCCACTACGGATCTTCTTCGGCACCCTCGCCCAGCAGGTCGTCCCGCAGGTCTACAGCGAACGACTCAAGACGTGGGAAGACTGGGCCGACCTCTCCGCGCAGGCCGAGACCTCTTCCGCAGCTACCGACTGACCAGTAACAGACGCCGAGCCGAACAGCCGACCAAAGGAGAACGTGATGAGAACGGAATCCCGACCGAATCGCGATTACACGAGGACTTGGTCTCCGTCAGGGGAGATCGCGTACGCCACGCTCGCCGACGGGACGCGCTTGCGATACGTGAAAGCCGGCTCCGGCCCGGCGCTGATCTTGCTGCACACGGTCCGCACCCAGCTCGATCACTTCCAGCTCGTGATCCCAAAACTCGTCCACGCCTTCACGGTCTTCGCAATCGACATGCCCGGCATGGGATGGTCTGACATCACACCCGGCGCGAGCTACGCCGAGCCGGCGCTCCGCCGGGCGACCGTCGAGTTCGTCAAGACGCTGGATCTCGACGACGTCACCCTGGCAGGCGAGTCAATGGGCGCGACCGTGTCACTGACAGCCTCGACCGAACTGGAAGGCCGCGTGCGAGGCATCCTCGCGTTCAACCCGTACGACTACCCCGAAGGCGTCACTCGAGCCAACCGGGTCGCCTCGATCTACATCGGCGGTGCACGCCTGCCGGCAATCGGTCCGCTGGTCGCGAAGCTGGAGAACAAGCTGGCCCTCGGCATCGTCTTGCGGGGCGGTTTGGCCGACGGGAGCAAGCTGCCGAATCACTACCTGGCCGA
>JALYST010000231.1 GCA_030854665.1 Actinomycetota bacterium | reverse complement strand
CTCGCGGAGGAGTCACCCGTCGAGGCGGACCTGGTCATGCCCATCCCGGACTCGGGCACACCCGCGGCGATCGGTTTCTCTCGCGCGACGAACATTCCGTTCAGCGAGGGGCTGATCAAGAACCGCTACGTCGGCCGCACGTTCATCCAGCCCGATCAGGGCCTACGCGAACAGGGGATCAGGCTGAAGTTCAATCCACTCGCCGAGGTGGCGGGCAAGCGCGTCGTCGCCGTCGACGACTCGATCGTCCGTGGTAACACGACCCGCCAGATTGTCCAGATGCTCTTCGACGCCGGGGCGGCGGAGGTGCACGTCCGGATCTCGTCCCCGCCGGTGATCTCGCAGTGCTACTACGGGATCGACTTCGCCGACCCGGACGAGCTGATCGCCGCAGGGAAGACGGTCGAGGAGGTTCGCGAGCACATCGGCGCGACCTCGCTCGCCTACATCTCGCTCGAAGGATTGCAAGCATCGACGCGGCGTCCGGAATCGCAGTTCTGCCGCGCCTGCCTCACGCGGGATTACCCGACGGCAATCCCGCGCGAGGCGGCGAAGCTGCAATTCGAGGTTCCACTCGACGTTATTGCGCCGGTACCGAGCGTTCGCTGAGGGCCTGTTGCTCAACGCGGCCCTTGGCATTTAGAAGGATGCGCGGGCAAAGCCCGCGCATCCTTCTAACGGCGCCGCCGGGTCGTCGCCTCAGCTAGCGCTCGAGCACGCGGCTTGCCTTCGCGATGCCGCGCGACAACACGTAGGCGACGGTGAAGAACGTGAACGCCGTCACGAATCCGGGCGCGTCCACGCTGTCATTGGCGAGCGTGATGATCCCAACGAAGACCGTCGCCAGGATGTACACGACGAGCTCTGCGTTCCCCGGCGTGGGCATAAGCGCCGCCAGGTTGAGGTTGACGTTCGGACCCGAGCTCCCATAGCCGCCTCCCGGCTGCTGTGGAGTCGTGGGCTGCTCTGGAGGAGTCGTCGACATGTATCTCCCTTCCCTCAGGCCGCAACGAGGCCTGGAACGTGGACGATCTCGATCTTCAGACCGTCAGGATCGTAAAAGAATGTGGCGTAGTACCCGGGCACGTACGTGTACTCCTGCGGCTCGCTCTCGACTTCGACATCCTGGCTCCGCACCCAGGCGGCCCGGTCGTCGACCTGCGCCCGCGATCCTGCCTCGAACGCAAGGTGGTGTAGCCCGACGCGGTAGCGATCGTAAGGGCCGGAGTCCGCCAACGCTTCACGCAAGCCGATCGACGTGCCGGGGCCGGACAGGTACCAGATCGTCTCGCCTCGCTCGCCCTCGACCTGACCGATGCTGTGATACCCGAGTGGCCCGAGCAGCTCGGTGTAGAAGGGCAGGCTGCGGCCGATCGCCGAAACGACGAGGTCGACGTGATGGACGCCGGTCGAGCGCACGGGAGGCGCTTCCTCGTTTCAGCGCGGCGGGCCGAGTTCCTTGGCGCGTCCGTAGCGCACCGCGCGCCGTACCGTTCTGGGGTCGAGACCGCGTTCGAGCAGCCTCTGTCTGAGCTCGCCCTCCCCGGCCATCCGCAGAAAAAGCCACGCAAGGGTGACGAGGGTGACGATCGAGCCCTCGATCATCATCACGGCCCCGGCAAACCCTTGATCCTCGATCGGCGACAATCCCCACAAGCTCTCACGGTGCTCGTACACAGCGTAGAACGGCGCGCCTGCCCAGAAGAAGATGTTCCCGAGCACCGTCTCGACGGCGCGCACGACTGCGATGTAGCCGATCTTCGCGCCGGTGCCGAACCACTCCGGAGCCGGCAGCGTCTCCAAGACGGGTAGCCACATGATCGCGCCGGCGGTGAAGAAGGAGAGGTGCTCGAGCGCATGCACGGAGTCGTGGCGCACGGCTACGTCGTAGAAGTACGGGAAATGCCAGGCATAGAGGTTCACCGCCCACAGCGGCAGTGCGATCAACGGATTGGCGAGGAAACGCAGGCGGTGCAGGAAGGCGAGCGCCGGCCGCAGAATCGGCCCCGTCAGGCCTGCAAGGAGCGCGAGCGGCGCGAGGTCTCCCAGCAGGACGTGCTGCAGCATGTGGAAGCTGAAGAGCTGCTCCCCGAGCGCGTGCACCGGGCTCACGAGCGCGACCAGGAGCATCGCGATACCGGTCGCGAAGAGCGCGATCCGCCAGCCGGGAACCGCTGTTTCGCGGGCGCGCAGCGTCCGCACCCGGCGTGCGTACAGGGCCGCCAGCAGGAGAGTCGGCACGACCTGCAGCGGGTCGAAAGTCCAGCTCGTGTCAACGGGCAGATGGGCCAGCACGGCTCTAGTCTGCCTTCGTGCAGCTCTTCCATTACCACCTGGTGACGAGCAAGGTGCGCGAGGTCGAGGCGCGCTACGTCGGAAAACTCGGCTTCGACCTGATCGCCAGGCACGGACGGATCGAGGAAGACGCGACTTCTTTCGAATCAGGACATGGCTGGGAAGAGCTCGACCGGATGGGGTTCAAACTGCGCCTGTCGGAGCTCGAGCGTGGCGCAGTGAACGTCGTCGTGCAGCCGGGCCAGTGGGAGGTGCCGAGAATCGATCACCTCGGCTTCGCGCTCGACGAAGACGACTTCCTCGCGACGCTCGGGCGCGCGGAACGGCGTGAGCTGCGCGTGCAGGAGCACGGCGGCAGGCGGACCTTCGTGACGACGAAGGCGGGCTACCGCCTCGA
>JALYST010000285.1 GCA_030854665.1 Actinomycetota bacterium | reverse complement strand
GTCGTGCTGTTGCACGACGCCGACCACTACAGTTCCGAGGGCTCCTGGAGAACGACAGTTGCTGCTCTACCGCTGGTTTTGGAAGCGGTCGCAGATTGCGGGCTGCGATGCGTCGGGGTCACCGATTCGACGTAGCGGCGTGCGCCCTCGGCGAAGGGAGTGTCCGCCGACCAGTGGAGCTCTCGCGCGGCGCGCGCGCTGGAGATCTCCACCGAGCGCAGGTCGCCCGGGCGACTGTCGACGTGCACGATCTCGACTGAGGAAACCAACTGCCGAACGGTCTCGGCGATCTCGCGCACCGTCGTCGTCTCGTCCCCGACGAGGTTGTAGATCCGGTTGGGTCTCGGCGATCCCAACGCGGCAACCACGCCGCGTGCGAGATCTTCGACGAAGACGAACTGCCGCGACTGGCTTCCGTCGCCGGTGATCATCAGCGTTCGGCCGGCAAGCGCGCGTTCGACGAACGCGGCGAGAACCGTCGAGGTGCGTGAACGGGGCCCATAGGGTATCCCGAAGCGCAGGATGGTGTGCTCCAGGCCGTAGAGCTCGCCATAGGAGCGGCAGTACATCTCACCCGCGAGCTTCGTCGCTGTGTAGAGGTGGGACGGGAGCACGAGCTGTGTGTCTTCGTCGAGTGGCTCGACACCACGCGCGTTGCCGTACACCCAAATCGTGCTTGCGTAGACGAAGCGGATCACACCGTGAGCCCGGGCAGCCTCGAGCAAGAGCGCGGTCCCTCGGGCATTGACGGCCTCCGCCCGCAGCGGATCATCAACGACGTCGTTGACATCGGAGATGGCTGCGAGGTGCGCGATCATGTCGCAGCCCGCGACCGCTTTCTCCCGCGCGTCGCTGTCTGCGATGTCGCCGACGACCATCTCGACCTCGCGGGGGTCGTGGTACGGGGAGGGGACGAGATCGAAAATCCGCACCTCGTGGCCCGTCGCGAGCACGCTGTCCACGACGTGCGAGCCGATGAAGCCGGCCCCACCTGTGACGAGAACTTTCACGCGTCAATCCTCCCCGGTCCGTCGGCTGTCGACGGGCGGTAATAGAGGGGAACGCACCAGTGATTTGACGCGACCCAGTCGGTGTGTGCGAGGTCGACTTGCGCGCCCATGATTCGGTGACACGGCTCCTCGTAGACCTTTCCGGTCGACCGCTCGATCGGGTCGAACACGATGTACTTGTACAGCCCCGAGACCATCCCCTCAGGCACATCGACGCGGGCAGGGTGACGCGGGTCGAGCAGCTCGCGCGCCTGTTCGTTCTTCCAGCGGGTGATTTCGTCGAGCCGCTCGACTTCGACGATGCCGACCGCGGCAGTGAATTCGTTCATGCGGAAATTCAGGCCCTGCGTGGCGAAGTCGGGCTTGCCGTAATTCCGGAACGAGCGTGCGTGCTCGACCAGGCCGGCATCCGGCGAAACGACCGAAGCGCCCTCGCCCGTGGAGATCGTCTTCGTCGCCGCGAACGACCAGATGCCTGCATCCCCCCATGTCCCTGCGCGGCGACCGTGCCAGCCTGCGCCGTGCGCGTGAGCGCAGTCCTCGATCAGGAAAATGCCCTCGGATCGGCAGTACTCGGCGATCCGATCGACGTCGAAGGCGATGTGGCCGCCTATGTGCACGATGATCGCGGCGCGCGGCTTGTGCGCTGCGGCCTTCCGTTCGAAGTCCTCGAACGACATGCAGAGATCGGTCCGGTTGCAGTCCACGAACTCGACACGGCCCCCTGCGCGCAGCACCGAGAGCGGAGTCGCCATGAACGTGTTCGATGGACAGAGAACGGTCTCGCCGCGGACGCCGACGTAATCGAGGACGGCCATTGCGGCTCCGCTCCAGCCTGAGAACGCGACTGAAGGCAGTCCAACCCAATCCGCCCATGCCGACTCGAAGGCCGCGACCATCGCGCCTTCCGACCAGACCTCCGCGTCGAGCACGGCATCCCACAGCTCGTGCAGCCGTGCCCGGTCACGATGATCGAACCCGATGGCGAAGCGGCCAGCGCTCGCCGTGATGCGCTCGCCGACCACGCAAGCAAAATCGTAGCTGCCTTACCCGGAGAAGGACGGGAGAACCGGTTACCCCGGGTTCGCAGCGGCAAGGACGACAGAGGCTGCCGATGGGAGCGCCTGGAAAGCATCGGTCCGCGTCCTGCCGCCGGCGAGCACACGGCGAAGCGACGCCGCAAGCTCAACGCGAGTCAGAGCGACCTCGGCGAGGCCAAAGCGGCGAAACGCCGCGTTGTGGAGCCGGATGTGCCCGCGCCCCCAGCCATAGGAGATCGCCGGGCAGCCGCGCAAGAGCGCCTCGAGCACTGTCAGCCCGCCGGTCGAGTGGACGAGCACATCGACGGCTGCAAGCCAGTCCGGCATCCGGTCGGTGAAAGGCTCCACCCTCACGCGCGGGTCGCGATCAAACCTCCGTGCCAGCCTTCTTTGCAAGCCGTCATTGCGCCCGGTCAGGCAGACGACCTGAGAAACCCCGTCGACCCCCAACGCCACCTCCGCAGCTCCCTCGACGTCTCCGACGCCCCAGCCTCCTCCGGAGACAAGGACGAGCTTCCCGACGGCCGGGAGGCCGAGCGCAGCCCGAGCGTCCGTGGTCGACCGGTCGCCGCGGAACTCCGCCGCCGTCAACCCGTGCACGCAGACGATGCTCGTGTCAACACCTGCGATCCGTCTCACCTCGTCGGCTGACTCCGGGTGCGTGATCAGATGGACGTCGACGCCAGGCGCGGCCCAGTAGTACAGACCGGCAAGGTCTGTGATCGCGGAGACGACCGGCAGCTCGAGCGCCCCTGAGCAGCGCAGGCGGGCAAGTACCTCTGTGGTGACCGGATAGGTCGAGACGACTACCTGGGGGTCAACCGAACGGATTAGCTGCAGCAAGCCCGTTCCCCCCACGCGAGCTAGCAGCGCCTGCGTCGCCCGCCTCGTCGGTCCAAACCTGGCGAAGGCCCAAAAGCCGAGGTCCCAGAGCCACTGGAAATGAAAAAAACCGAAGCGTGGTGCGTCGGCGCTGATCCCGGTGACCAGGCGACCCAGCGGCGCGAGACCATCCTCCGTGACAACCTCGAGGCCCGGTCGCTCCGACCTCAGCTGCGCGGCGAGCGTGCGCGCCGGAAGATCGTGGCCCTCTCCGACGCTCGCAGTAAGGATCAGCACTCGCGGGCCGCGGCTACTCAGCCTGCGCGTGCTGCGATCGTGATCACTCACACGCCCAGACCCTAACGCTGCGCGAGGACTGCCGAGCAGGGACCCGACACGGCCCGTCTGGCAAGCTCGACCGATGGTCAGCCTCCTTGCGCTTGTCGTGACAGTCGGAATCCTCGACTCTCTCAACCCCTCGACGGTGGGACCGGCGCTTTACCTCGCCACCCGCGCGAACGGCCACTACGGGGTCGGCGTCTTCACAGCCGGCGTGTTCGGAGTGTCGCTTCTTGGTGGCCTCGTCCTCACGCTAGGTCCCGGACACGCGATCCTCACAGCCCTACCGCGCCCCGGAAGACATGCAACCGCTCTCATTGAGCTCAGTCTTGGGACTGCAATCCTTCTCGTCGCACTCGGACTGTGGCACGAGCGCGCGCGCGTCATGCGCCGCATTCGAAAGGACGAGCGCCGTGTCGCACGCTCGCCGCTCATCCTAGGCGCCGCGATCATGGCGGTGGAACTGCCAACGGCGTTACCGTACTTCGCAGTGATCGCGGCGATCGTCGGCTCGGGAAGACCGCTCTCGACGCAGGTCGCGCTGCTCATCCTCTTCAACGCACTCTTCGTAGCGCCGCTCGTCGCAATCACCGCGGCCGGCAGCTTGGCGCACAACCGCGCGCAGGGTCCCCTCGACCGGTTACGCGCCGACCTCGACCGCCATGCAGCTTCGCTCCTGCCGACGCTCGTCGCGCTCGTCGGTGTCGTGCTGATCACGATAGGCGCCCTCGCTCTCATGGCTTGAACTGGGCATCCAGAATGCTCTCGTCGGAACCACCCCTAGTCGCCGGCGACGTCACGGCGCAGGAACACGAGTCGGCCACGAGGGAAGCTGCGATGTATCCACTTTGCCGGCGAAGGCCCGGACGGCACGTGGCGCGTCGTCGAGGTGTGACACGGTGATGACGGTCTTCCCTCGCGCGTGACCGGTCTCCACGTGCCGGATGGCATCGGGAACCTCGCTCAGCGGGTACGTGCGGCCGATGACTGGCGAGACCTTTCCTGCGCCGATCAGCTCCGTCAGGAAGACCATGTCCGTTGTGCGGAGCTTTGCGAGGAACGGGAGCAGACGCTGGCTGACGAACCGAGACAGGACGAACGCTCTGATTGGATCCGCAAGCGGTCCAAGCAAGTTTCCGCCGCCTCCACCGACGAGGACGAGTGTCCCCTTCGGCGTCAGTGCGCGTCGTAGGTCCGACAGCGACCGGTTACCGACGAGGTCGATGATCAGGTCGTACTGCCGCTTCGCCTCGGTGAAGCCGCCCGCGGTGTAATCAACGACCTCGTCGGCGCCGATCGAGCTGACGAGGTCGACATTCGACGTGCTGCACACACCGGTCACCTGGCCACCCATTGCCTTCGCGATCTGCACGGCGAAGGTGCCGATCCCGCCACCGGCACCATTGACGAGGACGCTCTGGCCCGGTTGAAGCTGCCCCGCGTCGCGAAGAGCCTGGAGCGCGGTGCACCCGGCCATCGGGATCGCCGCAGCTTGTTCGAACGAGAGCCCCGCCGTCTTGGGCGTGAAGTTTCGCTCCACCCCACACACGTATTCGGCAAATGCACCGGAGCGCCCACCGAAGACCTCGTCGCCGGGCTGAAACTGGGTCACGTTCTCACCGACCGCCTCGACGTGCCCTGCCACGTCGACGCCCAGAACAGGGTGCTTCGGTCGCCGAAGGCCCTCGCTCAGGCGGACGAAGTACGGCAGGCCTCGCATCAGATGCCAGTCGTAGGGATTCACGGAGGCCGCGCGGACCCGGACGAGCACGCTGTCCTCACCGATCGCCGGCTTCTCGATCTCCTGAAGCTCCAGCTCATCGGGCGAGCCGTACTCGTGGTTGACGATCGCTTTCATCCTGTCCTCCGCTCCCCTACAATGTAAGTTTACGATGTAAGCCTAGACGTACACCGTAAGCTTGTCAAGAGCCATGACGCCCGAGCCCGCCTCCCAGCCACGGATCCCCCTCACCAGGGAGCGGGTGCTGGAGGCCGCCGTCCACCTCGCAGACGAAGGGGGGATCGAGTCGCTCACCATGCGCAAGCTCGCCGGCGCCCTCGGTGTCGAGGCTATGTCCCTGTACAACCACGTGGCGAACAAGGACGACCTCGTCGCCGCCATGGTCGATCTCGTCGTCAGCGAGATCGAGCTGCCATCGGCGGGCAAAGACTGGGACGTGGATATCCGGACGTGCGCGGTCTCGGCACATGAAGCGCTCCTGCGCCACCCGTGGGCGTGCAGCCTCGTGCTGTCACCGGGCACCATCCGCACACTGCCGAAGCCGCGGCTGCTTTACATGGAGTGGCTCCTGAGACGATTGCGCGAAGCCGGTTTCTCGCCCGACCTGACGTATCACGCGTATCACGCACTCGACAGCCACATCTTCGGGTTCACGCTCTGGCAACTCGGCCATTCGATCGACGCGATCGATCTCACCGGTAGCAAGGACTTTGCAGATCTCGTGGACCGGTTCCTCCGGGAGCTGCCGGCCGCCGACTACCCGTATCTCGCCGAGCACGCCCGGCAGCACGCCACTGCACCGAGCGGTGACGGTGCACGCGAGTTCCAGTTCGGCCTCGAGCTGATCCTCGAGGGCCTCGAGAAAGCCCGCGAAACCGCCTGACTCATCCAGGAGCCTTCGTCAAGACTCGAGGCGCGCGGGTCCAAGAGGCTCGCTCAGCCCCGAATCGATTACTGCGAACCGGACAGGCCCGTTCCTGGGATTTCGGCTTGTTCTGGCGGAGGGGGAGGGATTTGAACCCTCGTCGGACCTAAGAGCCCGAAACGGTTTTCGAGACGAGGCGACAGCCGCTCAACCATGCGACTCCAGCTATCCGCGCGCCAGCTCGCGCGCCACACCCAAAGCCGCGTTTTGGTCCAGAGCCGGCTCCTTCGCCACGCGCACGCCCGTCGACAGGCGGAGCGCCCTCGCTGCTCAGAGTGGAATCCGGTCCGGCAAGAGGTAGGCGAGCAGCCCAAGCGCAACGACCTGCGCCACGAGGTCTTCTTCGATCGAAGCAAGCACGACCGGCCAGGTCGAATACCACGGAAGAATCCAGGGGCTCGTCAGAACCAGCAGTGCCGCGCCGAGGGCGAGTCTCGGCCGACCCCGAAGCGCCTGCCGCGCCAGCCAAAGGACGCCCACGCCGAGAACCCCGTAGGCAAGCACGTGGGTAATGGCTTCGGGAATCCCTAGCTGCTCCAGCCGCGAGGGGAGGCCATAACCGGCTTCTCGCTGGTTGGACTGCCAGATCGCCGCCAGCCACGACGTGCCAAAGGCTGCGATGGCGATCACGGTCACCGTCACCGCAGCGAGCGCCGCACCCAACCAGACGCCACGCCGCGAACGAAGCAGCTGCGGTAGCAGCAAGACGAGTGCTGGTGCCTTGATCGCAGCAGCCAGAATCCAGAGCGCACCTCCTGCAGCGTCTCGCCGTCTCGCCACCAGTGCAAGCGCAGCGAGCATGAGGACGAGCATCAACGCGTCGTTGTGCCCTCCTCCTGCGAAGTTGACCGCCAACACCGGATTCCAGCCGACGAATGCAGCGGCATACGCCTTCCTCTTCGCGATCACCGCTGCCAGGACCATGGCGCCGATACCGGCACCTGCTGCGCCGATCCGAAACAGCAGCGACGCGAGCTCGGCCGAACGATCCACCACCTTGCTGACACCCGCCGAAGCAAACGTAAATGCGGGGCCGTAAACAGACGTCTGTCGACGCCACCCGCGTGCCGCGGCGCGAGTTGCAGGATCATCTGGAAACCGGGCCGGCGCGACCGTGTAGGGGTTTTGACGATGGTGAGCGACGATGCGCCCATAGGCCCAGTAGCTGTAGACGTCGCGCGAGACCAGCAGCGGACCCGCAAGCGGCGCGAGTTGGATCAACGCTCCCACCACGCACACGAGAGCCACCTGGTTGTGTCCCGAGCGAAGTAGACCGAGAGCTCCGAAGTAAAAAGCGAGGGCCAAGACAAGCAAACCAAGAAACAACGTGGCCCAGGTGTCGGTCCGCTCAAGTGCAACTCGAACAGGTGGCCCATGGGTGCGCGCAACCGCAACCGCGGCTGCGAGGATCAGCAGCACCCCCGCTCCGAGCGCGTAGATCGACCGCCTACGGGTCGTGCTAGGCGCCGTCCGAATCAGGACCACCGAGCGAACGCACAGCACCGACGAACCGTCGGACCTCGGCAGTCGAGAGCGCGCCGGCATGCAACTCGACGACAAAGGGCGTGGTGCCGCGAAACGTATGGGCCTGCCACGACGTGGCGCTGCCGGGATACCGGGTCAGCCGTCTGGCGCGCATGCCGACCTCACGTGCGAAACGGCGTTCGAGCGCCACGCTGCCGCCGGACTCGTCGACGACGTTGAGCGCCTGGTGAAACCAGATCGTCACCGCAGGCCGCAAACGAAGGATGAGACGAGCCGCCAGTCGCGACTCTCGCTCTGACAGAGCGTGCGGCCCGGAATAGTGGAGCGTCCCGCGCTGACTGAGCGGACGCCAGCGGTACGGAAAGTTCCGGTTCAGATCGACGCCGCGACCATTGACACGCGTGTGGGCGCTAACTCCGTCGGGATTGAGATCCTCGACGACCCAGAGGTCGACATTCGTGGGGGGTCTCGTCAGCTCAAGCGCCCGGGTGATCGCGATGCCCGCAGGCTCGTCGCCGTGGATGCACCCGACGACCAGCACCTTGCGAGTTTCGTCCGGATCGCCGAGCTCGACGATCCGAATCAGACGTCCCTCGGCGGAGCGCCCAAGCGCTCCATGTCGGACGACCGCGCGATCGGGGACGGCGTGTGCCGTCGGCGCGAGAGCAACGAGGCCGATTGCGATGCAGCACAGGCGTGTCACCCTGCGCCGCATTATGCAAGCCCACCCCCTCTCCGCCGCGAAAGCAGCGCCACCGGTCTAGCAGTCGAAGACTGGGCGCGGGTGGCGTGCCTGGTTCTTACCTCACAGAAGAAAGTAGTGGTCAACGCAATGCCACTGCACCCGAAGAGCGGCAACACGCGTTGCACGGCCGTCCGAAC
>JALYST010000269.1 GCA_030854665.1 Actinomycetota bacterium | reverse complement strand
GGGCGCATCGACCGCTTCGCCACGTCGAAGCTCGCGCTGGCGTGATGTACCTCGCCGACGTGGGTGCGCTGGCGCGCAAAGATCTTCTGCTCGAACTGCGGGCGCGAGACACGCTGCCGGCGATGCTGCTCTTCGTTCTCTCCACCCTGGTGGTATTCCATTTCGCCCTGCCCGGCAATTCGTCCGAGCTCGCGGCGACCGGGCTGCTCTGGGTAGCGATCGTCTTCACCGCGCTGCTCGGTCTTTCGCGTGCCTTCGCCGCTGAGCGGGAGCAGGGAGTCATCGACGGCCTCGTCCTCGCACCGAGCGACCGCAGTGCGATCTGGCTCGGCAAGGCGCTCTCCGTCCTCGCGTTCCTCGGGCTTGCCGAGCTTGTTGCTCTCCCCGCCTTTGCTCTCTTCTTCGCCCCGGTGGACGGTCCCATGATCCTCGGCGTCGTCCTCGCCGACCTCGGCATCGCCGCAGTCGGAACGCTGCTCGCCGCCATGGCGGCCGCAAGCCGGGCCCGCGAGTTACTGCTCCCGCTGATCTTCCTCCCGCTCGCGATTCCGATCATCATCGGCGGCGTCGGCACGAGCGTCACCGACGACCCGGCCCGGTACGTGTGGTTCCTCGGTCTCTACGACGCACTCTTTGCGATCATTTGCTGGGCTTCCTTTGAGTACGTGGTTACGGAATAACCGCCTGGCGGCGCTCGCTGCGCTCGCCTTCACCCTCGTCACCATCTCGGTCGCGCTGGTGTTCTTCTACGCGCCCGTGGACGCGGACGGGCTGAACCAGAAGATCTTCTATTTCCACGTCGGCATCGCCATCACCGCGTACGCCTGCTTCGGCTGGGGAGGCTGGAAGGCACTGCGCGTGCTCTGGAAGCGGGACGATGAAGCTGACCTCGAGAGCTACGTCGCGATACACCAGGGTGTGATCTTCGGCGCGCTCACCCTTGTGACGGGCTCGATCTGGGCCCGCTACCGCTGGGGCCACTGGTGGGAATGGCACGAGGACCAGCTCGTGCTGTTTCTCGTGCTGTTTCTCTTTTATGCCGCGTACTTCATGCTTCGCTTCTCGGTTCCAGCCGGCCCGCGCCGGGCGAATCTCAGTGCTGTCTACGCACTGTTCGGCGTCGCGCTCGTGCCCGTGAGCATCCTCGCGATCCGTTTGTCCGAGCGCTTCATCCATCCCGTGGCGTTTGACAAAGGCGGCCCCAACATGGCCGGGTCGCAGTTCTTCACGTTCTGCGTCTCGCTTGCGGCGATGCTCATCCTCGCCGCAACGCTCTACCACGTCGAGCTTGCCGGGAAGCGCATCGACGTCCGTCTACGCGAACTGCGGGAGGCGCTACGATGACCGCTGAGGAGAAGTACGTTGCAGCCGCCTACCTCGTCATCTTCGCCGTCGTGCTCGCGTACGTCGTGATCATTGCCTTGAAGCTGCAGCGTCTCGAGCGCGAGCTCAGCGAGCTCGCAGAGCTGGCTCGAACGAAGCAGGAGGAGCGGAAGGCGGAAGCAGTTGGCTGAGCTGCTCTTCTGGCCGGCGTTGCTCGCGTACAGCGAAGCTGCCGTCGCATACCTGAACGAGGCGCGCCACCCCGGAATCGCGGGCCGGCTCGCAACTTGGGGTGTCCGGGTCGGGTGGCTCGTCCAGACGGCGTTGCTCGCCGTGCAGGCCGCGCGCGCGAACGGCTTTCCCTGGTCGACTTGGGGCGGCTCGCTCAATCTCTTCGTCTGGCTCGTCGTCGGCGCGTACCTGATCTGGGGCTGCCAGCCGCGCTATCGGCTGCTCGGGCTCGCGGTTCTTCCGCTCGCCGTCGTGCTGTTCATCCTCGCGCGGCTCGGCGGCGGAACTGGTGTCGGCAGCCGGAGCCATTACTCGAACATCTTCCTCGTGCTGCACGTCGGGTTGGTGCTCGCAGCGTTTGCGGGCTTTACGCTCGCGGCCGCTCTTTCGGCGCTCTACCTCTGGCAGGAACGGCGCCTGAAGCGCCGCGAGAGCTCAATCCTCCGCTTGCGCGCGCCCGCGCTCTCGCGGCTGGACGAGGTGGCTGCGCGTACGATTGCGTTCGCGCTGCCCGCGCTCACACTGGGGATCGCGGTCGGCATCGCACGCCTGCGCGATCGCGGCGGCGGCTTCGACGTGCTGATGGCGGTCACCATCGTCACGTGGACGGTCTACACGGCCTCTCTGGCACTGCGACACCTAGCGGGCTGGCGCGGCCGCCGCGCCGCGTACCTCGTGCTCGCAGGCTTCGTGCTCGTTGCCGTCGTCCGCCTCGCTCTCCCCGTCACCCACTTCGCCACATGAGCATCGTTCTCGTCGGCATCTCGCATCACCAGGCGCCAGTCGACCTGCGCGAGCGTGCGGCGCTCGACCGGCAACGCGCGGCGGAGCTGGCGCAGGCGCTCGCAGGCGAGCAGAGCGAAGCGGTGTGCCTGTCGACATGCAACCGCACGGAGCTCTACCTCGCGGACGAGTCCGGGGACGCAGCGGAAGAGAAGGCGGAGGCAGCGCTGCTCGCGCTCGAGTCCGAGCTGGGCCCGGCCCTCTACCGGCTGCGCGACGAAGAGGCCGCGCTCCACCTCTTCCGCGTCGCGGCCGGGCTCGACTCGATGATTCCGGGTGAGGGAGAGATCCTCGGCCAGGTGCGCAGCGCGCACGAGTCCGGCGCGACCGGTCCCTTGCTCGACCGCCTCTTCCGCCAGGCGCTGCAGGCTGGAAAGAGGGCGCGCTCCCAGACCGCGATCGGAGAGAGCCCGGCCTCGGTGTCGTCGGCCGCCGCGGCGCTCGCCGAGCAGGTGTTCGGAGATCTCGAGGGGCGCACCGTCCTGGTTGTCGGAGCGGGAAAGGTCGGCGAGTCGGCCATCCGGAACCTCGTCTCGCGCGGCGCGACGATCGCGTCGGTTGCCAATCGCACCGGTCAGCGCGCCGAAGACCTGACGCAGCGTTTCGGCGGTGAAGCCCTGCCGCTCGATCGCATCGAGGAGGAGCTCGCGCGCGCGGACGTCGTGCTCTCGTCGACGAGCGCTGCTGGTTGGGTTCTCACGCGCGAGCAAGTCGAGCGGGCGCTGCCCGCACGCAAGGGACGCCCCCTCTTCCTGATCGATCTCGCGGTTCCGCGCGACCTCGATCCCGCGATTCACGAGCTCGAGGGCTGCTACCTGTACGACATCGACGATCTGGAAGCCGTCGTGGCCGAAACGCTTGCCGGTCGGCATCGTGAGGCCGAGCGTGCGGAGACGATCGTCGCCGAGGAAGCAGATCGGTTTCGCGCGTGGCAGGCGTCGCTGGAGGTCGTTCCCGCGATCACGTCGCTGCGCGCTCGAGCCGAGCAGATTCGCGATGCGGAGCTTCGACGCGCCAAGCTGAACGATGCAGAACGTCGCGCTGCAGAGTCTGTAACCGCGGCCGTTCTGAACAAACTCCTGCACCTCCCGACGATTCGGATGAAACAGGCCGCCGCGGCAGCCGACGGGGTGATTTATGCTGATGCGGTGCGTCACCTCTTCGGTCTCGAGGACGAGCGTTGAAGTCGGCGAATCTGATCGGCCGCCCGCTCCCCGTCCAGGCGCCCACCGCATTCGTTCGCGTACGCAGGCGTAGGCCGTGCGGTCAGACGCGCGCCAAGCGCACCTGGTGCCGTGCTGATCCGCGTCGGTTCCCGCGGCAGTAGGCTCGCGCTCACGCAGGCCGAGCTGGCGGCGGCCCGGCTGCGCGGGCCGGGTGTCGAGATCGCGCTCGTTCCGATGACCACGGCGGGCGATCGCGATCGCACCAGTCCCTTTGGCGAGATCGGAGCTCGCGGTGTTTTCGTCAAGGAGTTGGAGGAGGCGCTGCTCGACGGTCGTATCGACGTTGCCGTGCATTCCGCGAAAGACATGACCTCGACGGATACCGAAGGCCTCGCGGTCGGTGCGTACCTGGAGCGAGAGGATCCCCGCGACGCGCTTTGTGGCACTGCTGGGCTGCGTCCCGGCCTGCGAGTGGGCACCGCGTCGGTCCGGCGAAGAGCGCAGCTGCTCGCGCTGGAGCCGACGCTCTCGATCGAGCCCATGCGCGGCAACATCGACACGCGCCTGCGAAAGCGTGGCGAGCGAGGGCTCGATGCCATCGTCCTGGCGGCTTGTGGGCTCGACCGGCTCAAACTCACGACCGAGATCGGGCACCGCTTCGACCCGGACGAGATGGTTCCGGAGGCCGGGCAGGGCGCGCTGGCGCTCCAGGTGCGCGCGGGCGAGGAGCATCTCGTCGGTGCGGCCGACCACGGCGAGACGCGCCGGCGGGTCGAGGCGGAGCGCAGCTGTGTCGCGGTGATCGGTGGCGGCTGTCTCGCTCCGGTCGCTGCGTATCACGACGGCACACGGCTGACAGCCCTCGTCGCGGCCGAGGACGGCAGCTGGATCGAGCGCCGCAGCGGCGCAGACGCCGACGAGGTCGCCGCCGCGCTGATGCCGTTCGTCTCGGCCTGACATGCGCGCGATCGTCACGCGGCCGCAGGCGCTGGCCGAACCGTTGCTGAATGCCTTGCGCTCGGAAGGGTTCGAGCCGGTCGCCTGCCCGATGATCGCGACCGAGAGGATCGACGACGGTGCGATCGACGCGACGGGTTACGACTGGGTGATCGTGACGAGTGCGAACGGCGCCGCCGAGCTCGGGGCGCGACACACCGGAGTGCTCCCTCGGGTTGCGGCTGTCGGTGAGATGACGGCGGCCGCGCTCGATGCACACGGGATCTCGGTCGACTTCGTGCCGTCCCTGGCGTCGCAGGAAGGGCTCCTGGCCGAGCTCCCACGGCCTGTGGGCCGGGCGCTCTTCGTCGGAGCCGAGGGCGCCCGGCGACTGCTCGTCGACGAGCTCCCGGCGGACTTCCGCGCCGTTTATCGAACGGTGGAGCTCGCGCCCGCTCCTCCCGACGGCGACCTCGTCCTGCTCGCCTCGCCTTCCGCGGCCGCCGCCTGGGCGAAGCTGGGCGTGGCCCTGCCCGCGATCACGATCGGACCGCAGACGACGGCCGCCGCACTCGACGCGGGCCTCACCGTCGCGGCAGAAGCGGACACGCAGGATGTCGCCGGCCTCGTAGACTCCGCCGCGGCGTGGCGCGCTTCATTACGTTCCTGACGGACTTCGGGCTGCAGGACGACTTCGTCGGCACCTGTCACGGTGTGATGAAGCGGATCGCGCCGGAGGTGGAGATCATCGACATCACCCACGGCATCGCGCCTCAGGCCGTCTTGCAAGGCGCGCTGACCCTCGCGAACACGTTGCCGTTCATGCCCGAGGGAGTCCACCTCGCCGTCGTCGATCCGGGCGTCGGGGGAGCGCGACGTCCTCTCGCGCTTCGCGATGCGCAGGGACGCGTCTACGTCGGGCCCGACAACGGGCTGCTCATTCCAGCAGCCGAGAAGTTGGGCGGGATCGCCGAGGCGCACGAGCTCGCTAATCCCGAGTACGCGCTCGAGTCGGTCTCGCGCACCTTCCATGGCCGCGATCTCTTCGCTCCCGCTGCTGCGCATCTCGCACTCGGCGTTCCCCTCAGCGAGCTGGGCCCTCCGGTCGATCCAGATGCCCTGGCTCGGCTCGACATCCCGCAGCCTGAGGTCGGCACGACGCGGATCCACGCGACCGTGCTGTCGATCGACCGGTTCGGGAACATCGGCCTCAATCTCGACCGCTCACACCTCGACCAAGCCGGTGTCGTGCCCGGCACTCGCGTCGAGCTGCAGGCCGGCCCGGAACGCTATTACGCCGTCGCCGCGCGCACGTTCGCCGATGCCCGGCCGGGCGACATCATCCTCTACGAGGACGCCTACCGGAACATCTCGATCGCAATCAACGGCGGCAACGCTGCGCAGATGTTCGGGATCAAGGAGGGGCAGGACATCCGTATTCACCTGGACGTGTTTTGAACCGGCGCGCCCTCGGTCGGAAGTTCGCGCGCGTGTCCACGAACGCCGTTCTACGGAGCCCTCGGCTCTGGCGCTTCTTCCGCCCGCTCGTGCGCAAGCAATTCGACGCGATCGCCGGGAATTGGGACACGATGCGCGATCCCACGCATCTTCAGCCGTACGAAGCTGCGCTGGCTGCCGTCGACCCGGCACCGGGGAGGGCGCTCGACCTCGGCACCGGCACCGGCGAGGGCGCTTTTGCGATCGCGAGTCGCTTTCCTCAAGTGGAGGTCGTCGGAGTCGATCTCGCGGATGCGATGCTTGCAGAGGCCAGGCGCAAGACGCCGCCCGAGCTCGCCGAACGTGTGCGGTTCGAGAACGGCGACGCGTCGGCGCTTCCGTTCCCCGACGCTTCGTTCGACCTCGTGGCGCACGCGAACATGATCCCGTTCTTCGACGAGCTCGCCCGTGTGCTCGCGCCCGGCGGCCAGGCGGTGTTCGCGTTTTCGGCCGGCACGGGGACGCCGATCTACGTCCCTCCTGAACGGTTGAGGCAAGAGCTAGAGCGCCGTCGATTCACGGAGTTTGCGGAGTTCGCCGCCGGCAAAGGAACCGCGCTGCTTGCCCGTAAGGGAAACCAGCCATAAGCTTCAGGGCACAAGGTCGTTCGCGGCGCGGTATCACCGGTCCGGACGGCCTTCCTTTTTGCCCGGCTGCTAGTTGCGCTCGAGCACGACGTCGAAGCCGCGCGCTTTCGCCTGAGCGGCGAACGCTTCGGCCTCACGCTGGTCCGCGAAGCCCGCAAGGTAAGCCTCGAACCCGCCGCAGGGATCGCTGCGCAGCTTGACGCCCGTAAACCCCGCGGCGCCGGCGCGGTTCACGATCGCCGTCGCAGCGGCTCGGTCCCGCCCGTGACCGAAGATTGCTTCGAGCCGGCCCAGAGGCTTTGCCTGGATGCACTCGAGCGTCACGGCAAAACCTTCACGGCGAGCCTCGTTCTGGAGGTCTACTCCGACGTCAAAGGTGTCGATGCCGCGGACGACCACCCGAAAGCCGTCGCAGCCCTCGATGATGTTCGCGTTCACGAATCCGCGCGAGGTCACCTGAGTGCGAAACGTCAGGGCCTCCTGGTGCGTCTTCCGGCGGCCGAAGACTGCTTCAAGCCCGCTGACGAATTCCAAGCGACCGCACGCCTGCTGAGCCGATGCGAGGCCTGGCGTCGTGCGCGACAGGCCCAGAGAAGGCACCGAGCCCGCAAGCCCGCCGGCTAGGCAAGCCAGCACCAAGAAACGTGCGACCTTCACGGGGCACAGTCGTAGCAGACCCCGCCGTGGGTAGCCGCACTCTTAACGAATCCTTTAGAACCCACTAGATCCCCTGTCGCGCTCGCTGCCGATGCCGGCTTTGCCGGCGTCGGCCACCAATGGCCGGAAATTGCAGCGATCGCGAGTGGCGAGGGCCGGAATCGAACCGGCGACACCACGGTTTTCAGCCGTGTGCTCTACCAACTGAGCTACCTCGCCCGGGCGGCCGCAGTCTAGCCCGACTAGACGCCTGCTCTGGCCGCAGCGAGCCTTTCCATCAGGACGTCCACGAACTCCGCCTTCATCAGGACTGCGTCTGCGCCGGCCTCGGTTACCGCGTCGTGGAGCGCGGGGTGCTCGTCACCGGTCAGTGCGATCACGCACATGCTCGGGTGGTCGCGCCGGAGCCGGGCGACCGCAGACACTCCGTCGAGCCGCGGCATATGTAGGTCGATGACAACCGCGTCGGGTGACAGCTCGTCCGCAAGCTCGATCGCGGCGAGCCCGTCGAGAGCAGTGCCGATGACCGCAAGCTCGGGCTGGCGCTCGATCAAGGGTGAGAGCGCGTCCAGGAAAGGGGCGTCGTCGTCGGCAAGAAGAACTCGGATGGTGCCCGCCGCATCGGCCTCCCCCATGGATCCGCAAGTTAGCCTTGTTGGCCGTGTCTTCGCAACCATCTCGCCGCAAAGTTGCCGTCATCGGTGCGACGCTCGACCTGGGCGCCGGGCGCCGCGGCGTTGACATGGGTCCTTCCGCGATCCGCTACGCAGGGCTGGCAGCGCGTCTCGGCGAGCTCGGCTACGAGTACGTGGACCTGGGAAACGTCGAGACCGCGGTCGCAGAGGCCACGGACGCCGGTGACGAGCACGCCCGCTTTCTGCCCCAGATCAAGGAGACGTCCGAGCGGATCGCCCAGCTCGTGTTGCGTGCGACACGCGACGGATTCGTTCCCGTTGTGCTCGGTGGTGACCACTCGGTCTCCCTGGGAACGCTTTCGGGCCTGCGGGAGGTGCAC
>JALYST010000221.1 GCA_030854665.1 Actinomycetota bacterium | reverse complement strand
CCTCGTTCCAGCTCGTGACGTCGTGGTAGAGACGCGCGCCGACGATCCCGGCCGCGACACCCCACACGGCGACGCGGAACACGAGGTCCCAATCGCCGCCCCAGCGCACCCACCGGTAGCCCGTCAGCGCGCAGCAGCCCGCGATCGCAAGCAAGAGCATGAGCCCGTACATGTGAATCGTGAACGGGCCGAGGTCGATCGTGCCGCTCGAGGGCGACGGTATGGACGCAAGGAAGCTCATGGGGCAGTGGATTCTGCCCTGAGCGCCGGGAGCCTGCTTGCTAGAGCAGGATCTGGGCGGCCAGCTCGGCCGAGCAACCCGACGCCAGGAGATCGATCGCGAGGTGCAGATCGATGTCCTGCCGCATCGCGATCTCAGCCGCCGTCTGGGCGCCGTAGCCCGCCATCTCGAGCTGCTCGGCCCGCCAGGCCTCGACCAGCTCCATTTCTTCCCCGATCTCGGTTTCCGCCACAGTCATCGCTTCTCTATTCGGACGAAGTGGCGCTCTGGTTCTCCCCTTACCGGGTGATCTGCCTCCCGAGCTCCAGCATCTGGCCCTTGGTCAGGCCGCCCTCGAGGCGGTACGTGCGGTCTCCGTCTGTCCAGATGAGGACGTTTCCCGCGAGGCGGTGCTCGATCTGCCGAACCTCCCCCGATCCGGTCTCCCAGAACAGGAGATGACGGCCGCCTTCGAGCCAGAGGCCGAACGAGCCGATCGGCACCTCCTCGAGCCGGGTGTCGGGGGCAACGAGCTTCTTCGCGATCCCCATCTGGTCGCCCTGCAGCTCCGCGAGGAACACCTGCCTTCCGCGGTGCTGGAGGAGCGTCGCGATCAGCCCGGGTTGCGCATAGAAGCGCTGTGGCCGCGACCCGCTCAGGACGAGCATCACACCGGACCGCCTCTCGGCTTCACGCAGTGAAAGCGTCGGGCCGAGCCCGGCGGTGAGCGGACGCTCACGCCCGGGCGGCAGCGTCTCGACGCGCTCGATCGTCACCGCGCCGATGTGCAAGAAGCGCAGGATTGCGCTGCGGGCCTCCGGGACCGCGAGTGCGATCCCGAGTGCGACGAGGAGCGCCAGCGCCGGCACGAGTGCGCGCCGGTAGCGCGGACGCCGTTCGATCCGCTCGCGCACGAGGGCGCGCAGATCGGGATCCGGCGGAATGTCGAGCTCGCGCCCGAGTTCAACGAGTGCGCGCTCGAGCTCAGTCATAGGACTCCCTCAACCGTTCGAGCGCACGGGCGCTCCGTGATTTCACCGTTCCCGTGGGCACCTGCAGCGCGTCGGCGACCTCCTGCTCCGACAGCCCGACGAAGAAGCGCAGCGCGATGACGGTGCGCTGATCCTCGGACAGCTCGTTCACCGCAGCGAGCAGCGTCTCGCGCATCTCCGCGGACAGCAACGATGCCTCGGGGGACGGAGCCGCGTCCCCCGAGGGCTCCTCCGTCGCCGCCCGCAGCGCCAGGTGCGCGCGCCGCCCGGCCGAGCGGCGGCGGTTGCGGGCTTCGTTGGCGACAATCTGCAGCAGCCAGGGACGGAAGGGTGCGCCATCGCGAAAGCGCGCGAGCGCGCGCCACGCTTTGACGAACCCGTCCTGCGCGGCTTCCTCCGCGTCGGCCGCGTTGCCGGCGATGACGTAGGCGGTGCGGAAGGCGATGCCCTGGTGTACGTACACGAGTTCCTCGTAGGCGTGGGTGTCGCCGCGCTTCGCGCGGCCGATCAGGTCGGATTCGTCGAGTGGTCGGCTCACCACCGTTGCTTCTACACCGTTCGGGGCTCCGGAGTTCCCGTAGCCCGTGCCCGCGCGTCTACGCTGAAGCCATGCCGAGGCTCGTGGGGCTGAACCACATCGCGCTCGAGGTCGACGACATCGACGAGGCGCTCGCCTTCTGGGAGTCGATCTTCGGCGAGCTCGAGCTGCGTGGTCGCGGCAGGCAGATGGCCTTCATCGACATGGGAGACCAGTTTCTCGCGCTCGCGCGCGGGCGAACGCAGTCGCCGGACCAGGACCGTCACTTCGGCCTCGTCGTCGACGACAAGGAAGCCGTGCGGGCACGGCTGCAGGAACTCGGCATCCCGGTCTTCGGCCGCGGCGTGGACTTCCGCGATCCGTGGGGCAACCTGATTCAGGTCGTCGACTACCGCGACATCCAGTTCACGAAGACGGACGACGTTCTGAGCGCGATGAACCTCGAGGGCCTCGAAAAATCTGAGAGCGCGCTCGCGGAGCTCCGTGCCAGGGGCATCACCGACTAAACGGCCGGGTCAGACGCCGGCCTTAAGAGTCACCCCTCGAACGGCTGGGGTCAGACCCTTGCGGTTCGAGACGTGGCTAGGAACGGATGTAGACGGGCGTCCCGAGCGGCAGGATCTTCGCCAGCCGCCGCACAGCCGCGTTCCGCAGCCGGATACAGCCGTGACTGACATCGGAACCAATCAGCACCGGCTGATTCGTCCCATGCAAACCAACGCGGCCGTCGCCGCCCGCGAAACGCCTCAGCACGTTCGAGTGCGCCGACAGCCCGAACGAGAACGGCCCGTACGAGCCGTTCGGATTGCCGGGCTGTAACAGCTCCACGATGTAGTAGAGCCCGCGCGGCGTCGGTGTCGAACGCGTACCGACCGCCACCGGATAGTTGGCAAGCATGCGGTCACCGCGCCACAGCCGCAGCTCGTTGCTGCGCAGCCGTATGACTAGCCGGTAGCCGTTCGTGTACACACGGACGGCTCGGCGCTTCACCCAGCCTTGACTTCCGTTCGGGCGAGTCGGCAGGAACACCCGCACCCAGTCGCCCTTCGTGGCACGGACGAGGAACGTCCGCTGCGTGCCGTTCTCGTCACGCTTCCCGAGCACGAGTGACGCGTGCTTGGCACGTGGCGACCGGTAGATCGCAATGTGCCGGACGCGGACGTGTGCGACTTCGCTCATCCCGTCGGGCCGCCACGGCAGCAGACGTTTCTGCTTCTCCGGCTTGGAGGTCCGCTGCGGACGTGACCGCCTAGTCGCGGGACGCACCGCGGTGGCCGGCGAGGGCGCGACCTTCTTCACCTTCGTCGGAGCAGCCGACCGCGCCTGCGGGGACCCCTGCTTCTGCACGGTCGCAGGCGCCGGCCTCGCCGCACGATCGCCTGAGCCGCCGGCGCAACCGGCGGCCAGGATCGGGACGAGGACCCAGCTAGCTGCTCGCGCTGTCGCCAACGGCTA
Source organism: Actinomycetota bacterium (assembly GCA_030854665.1). Lineage (GTDB taxonomy): Bacteria > Actinomycetota > Thermoleophilia > Gaiellales > Gaiellaceae > 3-1-20CM-4-69-9. The sequence continues at coordinate 3,405 of JALYST010000221.1, read as the reverse complement.
GCCCGTGAACTTCGGCTCCGCCTTCTTCGGCGTCGCAGCCGGCGCTGAACCGCCACCGCCCCCGCCACCGCTATCCGTGGTCGTCGTCGAAGTCGACGTGTCGGTCGACGTCGTGTCCGTCGCCGTCGAACTGGACGTGGAGTCAGGCGTAGTCCTCGTGATCGTCGTCACCACGGTGGTGCTGCCGGTGGTGATCGTGGTGACGAACGTCGTCGTCGCCTCCGCGCGGAACGGCGCCGCGCCGGCAGTGAATGCGGCCGTCGCCGCACCGAGCGTGATCAGCACGGCGAATGCGGCCCCCCACACTGCGTACTTCTTGTACTGCCTCCTCATACCGCCTCCTTGCTTTCTGGACTACAAGGAGGCCTACCCAACTGGCAAATACCTATGCCAGGTAGCGGCTCGAAGACGCCGGGAAGCGGCTTTCTTCCTGTCTCTCCTAGGCAGTGATGGGTCGAAGCGGGACACTGGGTTCGTGACATATGCGCCGACGACCTTCGCGGTGGTCTTGCTGGTCATTGTTACCGGCTGCGGCAGCTCGTCACCGTCCCGAAACAGCGGACCGCCCCCGAACGAAGCCCCAACCCACGCGCAGCTGGCCGAGCCCGAGGCGCTCGCGTTCGGCCCCGACGGAAATCTCTACGTTTCGGAGTTCTCGGGAAACCGGGTCGACCGGATCACTGCAGACGGCACGCTCACCGTCATCGCGGGGACGGGGAGCCCAGGACTGTCCGGCGACGGCGGCCCCGCGGTGAAAGCTCAACTCAACGCGCCGACTGGGCTCGTCGTGGACGCAGGCGGCCGTCTCCTGATCGCCGATCACCACAACAACCGCATTCGCGTCGTCGATCGAGCCGGTGTGATCAACACCCTCCGCGGCAGCGTGGCGGCACGTCTACTCGACCCGATCGGGATCGCACTCGACAAAGACATCCTCTATGTCGCCGACGAGCTGAATGCTCGGGTGCTCCGAATCAATCGATCGGGCACGGCCACGATCGTCGCGGGTGGCGGCAAAAACACGCGGGGAGACGGAGGGCTTGCGACGAACGCCCTACTCCTTCATCCCTCCTACGTCTTGCTCGACCGAAATGGCGACCTGATCTTCAGCGACTTCATGGACAACCGGATCCGGCGGGTAAATCAAAAAGGGGTCGGGTCATAAGCACGATTCGCGGTAACGCAAGACTAAACTTTCCGACCGGCCTGACCCTTGACTCCGCCGGCAACCTCTACGTCTCCGAGGCCGACCACAATCGTGTGCGCCGAATCAGCCTAGACGGTGTGATCACAACCGTGGCAGGAAGCGGCGCAAATGGATTCAGAGGTGACGGAGGGCCTGCGACCAAAGCCGAGCTCTCCTCACCGGCGGGCCTGGCGTTTGACGACGCGGGCAACCTCTACATCGCTGACCAGGGGAACAACCGCGTCCGCCGTGTCGACACGCGCGGCGTGATCACGACCGTCGCAGGCCGCTAGGGCTACCGGACCCAGACGGGTCGTCCGACCGTGCTTGCATTCTGGCAAGCGTGGTCTCGCCCGACCCGGATCGCCTGCGCGCTGCCGTGCGTGAGGCACGTGACGATGCGGCACCCTTCGCGCTCGCCGCCGCGGGCATCCTCGTCGCCTTAGGGCTCGTGAGCATGCACGCCCACTGGGAGTTGGTCGGGCACCGGCTCTGGTGGATGTGGCTCCTCGTCGCGGCGCCGTACGTCTTGCTGTCCGCGACGCTGCTGTTCGGCCTCGGCCGCCTGACCGAACATGACCGCAGGCGGGAGATCGTGATTGCGCTCCTCGGCCTCGTCTGGTTCTTCAACGTTGTAGGTGTCGCAGTGCTCGTGATCTCGTTGGTGTCTCACCAGGCAGTCCACATCACGGGACGGCAACTCCTGCTCAGCGGTGGCGTCGTATGGCTCGCCAATGCGATCGCGTTCGGTCTTGCTTACTGGGAACTGGACTCCGGCGGTCCCGTGGCCCGCGCGCTCGCGACGGGGTCACGCAAGCCCGACTTCCAGTTCCCCCAGGACGAGAACCCGCAATTGGCACGGGACGGTTGGGCGCCACGCCTGTGGGACTACTTCTACGTCTCGCTGACGAATGCGATGGCGTTCAGTCCGACCGACGCTATGCCCCTGACGCGCCCGGCCAAGTCCTTGATGGCCGCGGAGTCGACGCTGTCGGCGATCACCATTCTTCTGGTCGCCGCTCGCGCAGTGAACATCCTCCCGTAGAGGCGTCACCGCGCATGATGGAGGTTGTGCTGCGGGATCTGCCCTCAGGAACCGTCACGTTTCTCTTCACCGACGTGGAGGGCTCGACGAAGCTCCTGCACGAACTGGGCGAGGATGCCTATAGCGCGGCCTTGCTCGAGCATCGCCGCGTCTTGCGCGACACGTTCGCGCGCTACGGCGGCGTCGAGGTCGACACGCAAGGGGACGCGTTTTTCGTCGCCTTCCCGACCGGGCGCGGCGCCGTCGATGCGGCGCGTGACGCGCAGGACGCTCTGCTCCCGGGTCCGATCCGAGTGCGCATCGGCATTCACACCGGGACGCCGCACCTGTCGGAGGAGGGGTACGTCGGCCACGACGTGCACCTGGGGGCAAGGATCGGCGCGGCCGGACACGGTGGGCAGGTGCTGCTGTCGAAGCAGACATGCGAGTTGGCCGAGGTCGAGACGACCGACCTCGGTGAGCACCGCCTGAAGGATTTCGACGAACCGATCTCAATCTTCCAGCTCGGCAGGGAGCGCTTCCCGCCGCTCAAGACGATCTCGAACACGAACCTGCCCCGCCCGGCAAGCTCATTCGTGGGCAGGGAGCGCGAGGTCGAGGAGGTCGCCTCGCTTCTCCAGGACGGTGCTCGCGTGCTCACGCTGACGGGACCGGGAGGCTCGGGCAAGACACGGCTCGCGATCGAAGCCGGGGCGACCCTCGTGCCGGAGTTCAAGGCGGGGGTGTTCTGGGTCGGCCTCGCGACCCTTAGAGACCCGGCTCTGGTTACCGACACGATCGCGCAAACACTCGGCGCAAAGAACGGCCTCGACGAGCACATCGCACAGCGGGAGCTCCTCCTTCTGCTCGACAACCTCGAGCAGGTAGTCGAGTCAGCACGGGACCTGGCAACGCTCCTCGAACGCTGTCCCAACCTCAAGCTGCTCGTCACGAGCCGCGAGTTGCTTCGAGTCAAGGGCGAGATCGAATACCCGGTCTTACCGCTTGCCGAGCCGGAGGCGGTCGAGCTCTTCTGCGCCCGGGCACGAACAGAGCCGGACGACACTGTGCGTGAGCTCTGCAGAGCGCTCGACAATCTGCCGCTCGCGCTCGAGCTCGCCGCCGCCAGGGCGAGTGTGCTCTCACCGAAGCAGATGCTGGAGCGGCTCTCGAAGCGCCTCGATCTGTTCAAAGG